>NZ_DBNHWK010000070.1:0-17635 GCF_057140465.1 Gaiella sp. | reverse complement strand
GGACGCTCCCCAGCATGAAGACGGGGCTCGAGGTCTTGCGCGAGGTGATGGTGGCGGGCTACACGCCGTCCGTCGCCCGTCTCTACGACGCGGAGGACGGGAGCCTCCACTTCTCCCACTTCGCCGGGCCCGACGACTGCGTGCTGCTGTTCATGGCCGAGGGTGCGGCGGGGATCGCGCGGGCGACCGCCGAGGGCATCGAGGAGGTCGTCGCCCGGTATCCGGAGTGCACGCCCGTGGACGCCCGGCTGATCGAGACGTGGTTCGACGACCTCACCTGGGGGCCGGACAAGATCGAGGCCGAGAACGAGAGGATCCGGACGACCCGCAACGTCAACCGCACGACCGAGGTCTCGGCCGGGTGGAGCGCGATCGGCGACATCTACGAGGCGGCGCTCGGCCGCATCCGCGCCGAGGTGCAGGGCATCACGCTCCTCGGCGGGCACTCCTCGCACAGCTACGTCAACGGAACGAACATGTACTTCAACTACTTCTACGACGTCGCGTGCGCACCGGAGGAGGAGGTCACGACGTACTACCTGCCGATCATCGCGATCATCTGCGAGGAGACGCTGCGCCGCGGCGGCTCGATCGTGCACCACCACGGGATCGGGAAGGCGCGGGCGCGGTGGGTGCGCGAGGAGTACGGCTCCTCGTTCGTGATCCTCGAGCGGCTGAAGCAGGCCTTCGACCCGAGCGGCGTCATGAACAGGGGGACGATCATCCCGTGACCCGGGGCCGTCGCCCCGGTCGACGGCCGTGCGGTCGGTTCGCGTACGACGGTGGGCGCACGCGTCGCCTCGAGCACGGGCAGGTGGCGTGAGGATCCGGGCCGCAGTGCTCCGGCACCCGGGCCAGGCGATGACGGTCGAGGACGTCGAGCTCGACCCCCCGATGCGCGGCGAAGTCCTCGTCCGCGTCGCGGCTGCAGGCGTCTGCCACTCCGACCTGCGCTACGCGAACGGCGAGCTCGGCCAGGGGTACTGGCCGATCGTCCTCGGCCACGAGGGCGCCGGGATCGTCGAGGCCGTCGGCGCCGACGTCGCGCACGTCGCGCCCGGCGATCGCGTGGTGTTCTGCTTCGTCCCGGCGTGTCGCGCGTGTCGCTACTGCGTTGCGGGCAAGCCGAACCTCTGCGAGGTCGTCGCCGAGCACGGCGCGCAGGGCATGCTGATGGACGGCACGAGCCGCCTCCGGCTGCTCGACGGGACGACGCTGAAGCACGGCCTGCGGACCGCCTGCTTCGCGGAGCGCGCCGTCGTCGCCGCCGGTGGGGCCGTGCCGATCCCTCCGGAGCTGCCCCTGTGGCAGGCCGCACTCCTCGGGTGCAGCGTCGTCACGGGGATCGGCGCCGTCCGCAACGTGGCGCAGGTGCGCCGGGGCCAGTCGGTCGCGGTCATCGGGTGCGGCGGCGTCGGCCTCCAGGTGGTCGCGGGCGCGCGCCTCGCCGGAGCCGACCCGATCGTCGCCGTCGACCGCGTGCCCGGGAAGCTGGGCCTCGCGCGCGCCCAGGGCGCGACCCACGTCGTGGACGCGGCGGTGGAGCCGGATCTCGCGGGCGTCGTCCGGCGGCTGACGGACGGCGGCGTCGACCACGCGTTCGAGGTGGTCGGGCGGCCGGAGACGATCAGGCTGGCATGGGACGTCCTCCGACCGGGCGGCTCCGCGGTCGTCGTCGGCCTCGTCCCGGAGGGGGTGAAGGCGACGCTTCCGGCGATCGAGCTCCTCTCCGACAAGTCGCTCCGCGGCACGTACTACGGCTCCGGTGACCCGGCAGCCGAGATCCCGGAGCTCGCGGCCCTCGCGGTGACCGGTGGGCTCGACCTCGCCACGGTCGTGACCCACGTCGACGGGCTCGAGGGCGTCGAGGAGGCGCTCGACCGGCTGCGCCGGGGCGAAGGGGCGCGTACAGTTCTCCTCGTCGACGCCGACCTGGCGGGCTACCCCGGTGCGGGCACCGGCGTGGCCGACCCGAGCGCAAGGAGCTTCCCATGACGACGATGACCGACCTCGAGGCCCCCGAGGCGCGCGACGTGCGCAGCCTCGCCGACGGCCTCGACATCCGCACCGGCGCCTGGATCGACGGTGCGCACGTCGCTGCGGCGAGCGGCGAGACCTTCCCGCGCGTCAACCCTGCCACCGGGATCGAGATCGTCCAGGTGGCGGCGGGTGACGCGCCCGACATCGATCGCGCCGTGCGCGGCGCCCGTGCCGCGTTCGAGTCCGGTGTGTGGGCGCACGCCGCCCCGCGTCAGCGCAAGAAGGTGCTCGTGCGGTTCGCAGAGCTGATCGAGCAGCACGCCGACGAGCTCGCGCTGCTCGAGACGCTCGACATGGGAAAGCCGATCCGCGACGCGCGGCGCGTCGACGTGCCGCTCGCCGCGGAGTGCATCGCCTACTACGGCGAGGCGGTGGACAAGGTCTACGACGAGGTCGCCCCGACCGACCGGAGCGCCGTCGTGATGGTCGTGAGGGAGCCGCTCGGCGTCGTCGGCGCGGTCGTGCCGTGGAACTTCCCGTTGCTGATGGCCTCCTGGAAGCTCGGCCCGGCGCTCGCCACCGGCAACAGCGTCGTCCTCAAGCCTGCCGAGCAGTCGCCGTTGACCGCCCTGCGCATCGCCGAGCTGGCGGCCGAGGCGGGGCTGCCGGACGGCGTGCTCCAGGTCGTCCCGGGCTTCGGGGAGACCGCCGGGCAGGCGATCGGCCGACATCCGGACGTCGACATGATCGCGTTCACCGGCTCGACCGAGGTCGGGAAGCTCTTCCTGCGCTACAGCGGCGAGTCCAACATGAAGCGCGTCGCGCTCGAGTGCGGCGGCAAGTCCCCGCACGTCGTGTTGCCCGACGCCGACCTCGACGCCGCCTCGAAGGGCATCGCCTGGGGTGTGTTCTACAACCAGGGGGAGGTCTGCAACGCCGGCTCGCGCCTGCTCGTCCACCACGACGTCAAGGACGAGCTGCTCGAGCGCGTCGCGAAGGTGGCGGAGCGGATCACCCCCGGCGACCCGCTCGACCCGAAGACGCGCATGGGCGCGATCGTCGACCAGACGCAGCTCGACCGCGTGCTCGGCTACATCGAGTCCGGGCGGAGCGAGGGGGCGACGCTGCACCTCGGAGGGAGCCGGGTGCTCGAGGAGAGCGGCGGGTTCTTCGTCGAGCCGACGATCTTCGACGCGGTGTCGAACGAGATGACGATCGCCCGCGAGGAGATCTTCGGCCCGGTGCTGTCGACGATCGGCTTCGCGGAGGAGGACGAGGCGATCCGCGTCGCCAACGACACGATGTACGGCCTCGCCGCCGCGGTGTGGACGAACGACGTGTCGAAGGCGCACCGCTACGCGAGGGCGCTGCGCGCCGGCATCGTCTGGGTGAACACCTACGACGCCGGCGACATCACGTCGCCGTTCGGCGGCTTCAAGCAGTCGGGCTTCGGGCGCGACAAGTCGATCCACGCGCTCGACAAGTTCACCGACCTGAAGGCGATCTGGATCAACGTCGGCTGACCGGCGGCCCGGAGGCGGCCGTCCGGAGGGCGGGATCAGCCCCGGGGGCCGGGAGACGCCTCCAGCAGCTGGAGCACCCGGGCGGCGTGGTCGTCGGGCTTCACCCGATGGAGCACCTCGACCACGTCGCCGCCGGCGTCGATCACGAACGTCGTCCGCTCGATGCCGTGGTAGGTCTTGCCGTAGTTGCGCTTCTCGACCCAGACGCCGTACGCCTCGGCGACCTCGTGATCCGGATCGGCGAGCAGGGTGAAGGGGAGGCCGTGCTTCTCCTTGAACCGCGCCTTCGAGCGCTCGTCGAGGACGCTCACGCCGAGCACATGGGCGCCGGCGCGCTCGAAGTCACCCCAGGCGTCGCGGATCCCGCACGCCTGGCGCGTGCACCCAGGCGTGTTGTCCTTGGGGTAGAAGAACAGCACCACGGGCCGGCCACGGAGGGCGGACAAGGTGACCGAGCGTCCGTCGTCCGCAGTCAGTGTGAAGTCGGGAGCCGGTGATCCTTCCTCGACTGGCAAGCGATCCACCTCCAAGCGTCGTCGGGCCGTGGGCGTCGTCCGCGTATCCCGCGTCGGCGACCGCGAGGGCGACCGCTTCGTCTCGCCCGCGGGAGCAGGCCGAGCGTATCCGCTCCGCAGCCAAGCGAGCGCACCTGACCCTGCTCGACACGTTCGAGGAGCCGAACGTCTCCGGTGGCGCACCCCTCGCGAAGCGCCCAGGGCCACGGCGTGTGTCGAGCTCGTCGAGGCGGGCGAGGCCGAGGTCGTCGTCGCGGCGTTCTTCGACCGGCTCGTGCGATCACTCGCCGTGACGCCACGTAGCTCGTCGTATCCGTCCGCCCCGGCGAAGCATATCTTACTGGTAAAACTGCAATTGCCTATAGCGTGCTGTCGTCGCGCAAACCGGGCTGGGCTGCTCGTCGTTTCGCCTCGAACCGCTCGAGCACTGTGCGGCGAGCGTGTCTCCCGGCGCCCCTCCCGGGTCAAGGTCGACCTGAGCGGTGCATCCCGGCCGAGACGCAGCGCGGCCCGCGGTGGCGCAGTGGCCCGAACCGAGGCTCTCGACCATGTGGCGTCTTCGACGAGTGAAGCGCGCGTCTCTTTTCACCGTGCGCGCAGCCCGCTAGAACCATGGAGGGCTCGGACTCGACGCGGGCAACGCGGACACGAGGAGGATCATGACGGTGTCAGGTCGCTGGGTGTTCAAGAGCGAGACGTACGACAACTGCAATTGCGCCGTGAACTGTGGTTGTCAGTTCAACCTCCCGAGCACGCACGGCTACTGTCAGTCGGCCTTCGTGGGGAACATCGTCGAAGGCCATTTCGACGACGCGCCGCTCGCAGGCCTCAACTGGGCCGCGTTGTACAAGTGGCCCGGAGAGATCGCAGAGGGCAACGGGAGGCGCCAGATCGTCATCGACGAGCGCGCGGATGACGATCAACGGACTGCACTCGAGACGATCCTGTCAGGCGGCGCGTGCAAGCCGCTGAGCAACATGTTCTCCGTCTTCGCATCCACGTGCTCCGACTTCTGCGAGACGCTGTTCCTCCCGATCGAGCTCGAGGCGAGCCTGGAGAGCAGGACCGCGACGGTCGAGATCCCGGGCATCATGACGAGCCGCGGCACGCCGATCGTGAACGAGTTCAGCGGCGAGCCGTTTCACGTTGCGCTGGCACGGCCGAGCGGCAGCTTCGAGTTCACGTACGCGGAGATCGGCCTGGGAACGACCACGGTCACGGGCGACATGGACATGGCGTTCGAAGACTCCTGGGCGCACTACTGTGTCCATCACTTCGATCAGGACGGGCTGGTTCGCGAGCGGTCGCGACTCACCGCATGGCTCGGAGGCATGGGATCCCGCGACTGACGCTGCCCGCCGACCGGAGAGCGTGAGGGCGAGAACGTCGGCGCGCGTGTCGGCTCCCTGCGTAGCGCCACGCGGCAGCCGACCCGGGACGCCGGCCACCGGGAGGGAACGGCCCTCTCTCGGCCGGGGACGCCGGTGCCGACCCCGGCCGTGGATCGCCGAGATCGCGACGGCTCGGATACGCTCGCCGCGTGGACGGGACGCACAGGATCGTCGGCATCGTCGTGATCGCGGTCTGCGCCGTCGCGGCGCTCGTGGGGGGGATCGCCTACTGGCGCGCGCGCGGCGTGGGATCCGTGACGACGCACCTCCTCGCGCTCGCACAGACGGCGCTCGTCGCACAGGTCGGGATCGGGCTGCTGCTGCTCGCGGACGACCGCCGGGCGGCCGACCGGCTCCACTACGCGTACGGCACCTTCGCCCTCGCGGCCGTGCTGGCCCCCTGGTTCTACGCCCCGCAGTCGGGCGCGCGCCGTCTGCTGTGGTTCGCCGGCGCGACTGCGCTCGCGGCGGGACTGGCCGCACGTGCTTTCATGACCGGGTCGTGAAACGCGTCCTCACGAACCCGACCGTCCGCGGGCTCGCCGTCGTCGCGCTCGTCTCGGCCGTCATCGTCGCCCTCTCGCTCGAGGCGTCGCTCGCGGTCATCGGCGGAATCCTCTGGCTCGTCTTCCTCGTCGCGGTCGTCGTTGCGGTCGTACGGCTCGTCCGGCGCCGCCGCGATGTCGCCGACCACTGGTCTGCCCGGGGTCGCTTCGTGATGGGGGCCGCGCTCGCGCTCGCGCTCGCGGACGTGATCGCCGCCGTCGTCCTGTCGCCGACGCGCGCCGATGCGATCGCCTTCTTCGCCGTCCTCGCGATCTGCGTGCTCGTCGCGCTGCGCACGTGGCGCGAGGAGCAGCGGCTCGCGTAGCAGCGCCGCCCGCTACGAGGTCTCGACGCGGGCGTGCGCTCCGTCGAGCGCGTCGAGAGCCGTACGCACGTCGACGAGTCGGCCGACGAAGATCGGGGTGTCACGCTCCGTCCAGCGCGAGGCCTCCGTCTCGCGCAGCGTCATCATCAGGTGCATGAAGTCGGCGGGCTCCTCGCATTCGAACGCCGGCATGAACTCCTGATCGTCGAGGCCGAAGGAGTACGTCGTGTGGTTCGTGACGGTGACGAACGCGCCGCCGACCTCGGCGTGCTCGCGCATCGCGTCGGCACGCTCCTCGAAGCCGAGGAAGTACCAGGGCCGGCGCTTCACGAACGGGTAGACGACGAGATAGGGCGCGTTCCGCGGGATCACCTTCCCGGCCCGGACGCGCTTCTTGTCCGTGTACACGGACGGCTTCGTGGTCGCCAGGAAGGAGTGGGGCGTCTCGAGCCACCCGGCGAGCGGCGTGCCGTTGAGCGCGGCCCCGAGCTCGAGCAGGTCGTCGTAGCGGTCGGTGATCTCCCACAGGAAGAAGTCCGCCTCGGGCCGGACGCCCGTCGTCGTGTAGACGCGCAGGCCCTCCATCCGTGCCGACCAGTCCTCGACGACCTCCGCGAACGCCTCTTTCCCCGCGGCCCGCTCCTCCACCGGGAGCCGTCGCCACGCGGGATCGACACGGAAGAACCGATACGCGACGTACTGGCCGACCTCGACCCCCTCGATGCGCTCGTACCCGGGCGACTCGCTCACCGCCACATCGTATGCACGACGGCCTCAGCGAGTCGGGAGCCGTGCGCTCGTCCGCGTGAACGTCCGTCCGGGGTTGACGGGGTGGACGAGCGTCACGGTCAGGCGAACCGGCGCCGTCCCGAGCTTCGCACCCTTGAAGGTCGGCCGGATCGTCTTGTCGATGCGCGCGTAGCCGCGGCGGCGCGCGACGACGGTTCCGGTGGTGGCCCGCCGGGCGACGACCTGCCAGCGGCAGTCGAGGGAGCACCGGAGCCGCAGGTCGCGCTTGCCCTTCCTGAACGCCGCCGCCGTCGGGAACGTGAGGAGGATCGGCCGGACGTCGAGCCCGAGCCCGTCGCAGCGAGCGATCGAGCCGCCCCGGGTGCGGGCCAGCGCGTCGCGGACGAAGGGGAGGCTGGCCTTCGGCGTGCCGTCCGCGTAGTAGACGCCCGACTGCCAGCGGTTGAGGTCGGTCTCGTCCTGCGTGTGGAAGAACAGCATCGCGACGACGTTCGGCTGGCAAAACGCCAGCTGCAGGCCGCGCTCGTAGGAGCGTGCCTGCACGTCCTCGGTGACGGGCTTCGTCGTCTTCGGCTCGACGCCCGTGTAGAGCGACGCCTTCCCGCCGGGGATCTGCGACTCGATCCCGAACTCGTCGTAGAGGATCGGGAGAGCCGAGCCGGGCTGCGCGGTCCCGTCGAACGCCTCGGCGAGCAGCGTCACCAGCTTGTCGTAGTCCGCGAGGGCGATGATCGCGTTCTTCGGATGTGGGACGTCGGGTGACTGCGAGGAGTGGTCGGGGTAGGGGTGGTGCGCGAAGCCGTCCATGATCGGCGCCTGGCGGCCGCTGGCGCGGTACGCGGCGCCGAGCTCCTGGATGAATCGCGTCGGGGAGTGGGTCTGCCGCTTGCCGGTGGGCCGGTCGGCCCCACGCGGTGCGGTCGCGCCGCCCCAGACGAGCACGGTGGGGTCGGCCGCCTTGATCGCGTCGTACGCCTCGGCGAGCAGCGAGAGATACGCGGCCGGGGACGCGCTCGTGGCGTCGGGGTTGAACTGCGGCATCCAGAAGCCGTTGAGGTTCGGCTCGTTGCCGACGATGACGTCGTCCAGCGTCGGGACCGCGGCGACGAGTGCGCCGGCGTAGCGGGCGAACTCCGATCGGGCCTCGGGCGTGAGGGGCGTGGTCTTCGACCCCGGGTGGTAGACGGACACGAACACCCGGACGCCGCCGAGGCCCGCGGCCTCGGTGACGCTGCGGAGGACGGCGATTTCGCCCTCGGAGGGGGCGATCGCGCCCGGCTCCCACTGCGAGGTGATCCGCACTGCGGTGAACCCGGCGAGCCGGAGGGCCGTCATCTTCGCCTTCGCGGAGACGAGGTCGGACGCGCGCACGGCGTCCTCGGCAGCGCCGAGCGCCATCGTCGGCCCACCCGCGGTCGCGGGGGCGGCGAAGAGCAGGGCGACGGCGACGAGGCCGAGTGAGAGACGGAACATCACGAACTGTGACGAGAGAGGGGGTGGATACGCTAGTCGTCGATGGACGAGTCGCTACGGGAGCAGCTCCGGACGCTGCCGCAGCGTCCGGGTGTCTACCTCTTTCGCGACGCAGGGGACGACATCCTCTACGTCGGCAAGGCGAAGTCCCTGCGGGCACGCGTGCGCAGCTACTTCAACCGCGGGGACGCGCGCCTGGGCGTGGCGCAGCTCGCGGAGCGCGTGTCCCGCGTCGAGGTGATCGTGACGCGGAGCGAGGCGGAGGCGCTGCACGTCGAGCAGAGCCTGATCAAGCGGAACCGGCCGCCGTTCAACGTTCGCCTCCGCGACGACAAGTCGTTCCCGTACATCGCCGTCACCGTCTCCGACGAGTACCCACGGGTGATGTTCACCCGCGAGCGTCACCGACGAGGCACCGTCTACTTCGGGCCGTACGCGAACGCGAAGAAGGTGCGGGAGACGCTCGACGTGCTCAACCGGGCGTTCCAGTTCCGCCCCTGCGAGGGCCCGAAGCCGGGTCGGCACTCGGGGATCCCGTGCCTCGACTTCCACATCGAGCGCTGCACGGCGCCCTGCGTGGGCGCGATCTCCCGCGAGGACTACCGGGAGCTGATCGACGGCGTGATCGGGTTCCTGAGCGGCGACACGGTGACGATCCAGCGCCTGCTCGAGGCGCGGATGCACGACGCGTCCGGCGCGGAGCGGTTCGAGGAGGCCGCCCGCTACCGCAACCGGCTGTTCGCCGTGCAGCACCTCGCCGATCGCCAGGCGCAGGAGCGTCGCGGCGTGGACAGCGCGGACGTGATCGGCCTCGCGATCGACGGCGAGCGCGCCGCTGTCCAGGTGTTCCCGCTACGCGACGGGCGGATCGTCGACCGCTACGCGTTCCATCTCGAGAACGTCGGCGGCCAGGACGAGGCGACGATCCTGGAGGCGTTCTGCCTCGAGCACTACGGTGCGCTGCCGACCGTGCCTCCGGAGGTGCTCGTGTCGCACGACGTGGGCGACACCGGGGCGCTCGCCGCCTACCTGTCGTCGCTCCGCGGCGCACCGGCCACTGTCCGTGTCCCCCGGCGCGGCGAGAAGCGGCGTCTCGCCGAGTTGGCCGCGGAGAACGCCCGGCTCGCCCTCGAGCACGACGCGTCCGCCGCCGAGGCGCGCCGACGCCGCCGGGTCGAGGCGCTCGAGACGCTGCGGGAGGCCCTCAACCTCGAGAGCCTTCCCGTCCGGATCGAGTGCTTCGACGTCTCGAACATCCAGGGGCGCGAGATCGTCGCCTCCATGTCCGTGTTCACCGACGGACAGCCGCGTCGGGCCCACTACCGCACGTTCGCCGTGCGCGGGCTGGAGGGCCAGGACGACGTGGCCGCGCTCGCCGAGGCCGTCGGGCGGCGCTTCGTACGTCTCCGCGACGCCGCCGACCCGGAACGCCACGACGAGTCGTTCGCGTCCATCCCGGACCTCGTCGTCGTGGACGGCGGGAAGGGACAGCTCCGGGCGGCGGTCGAGACGATTCGTTCCACCGTCGAGCTTCCGCGGCTCGCCGTCGTCTCGCTGGCCAAGCGCGAAGAGGAGGTGTTCCTCCCGGGCGTCCGCGAGCCCGTCCGGCTCGAGCGCCACGATCCCGGCCTCCAGCTGTTGCAGCGGATCCGCGACGAGGCGCACCGGACGGCCGTGGGGCTGCACCGGCGGCGACGCGACACGCGCGCCTTCGAGTCGATCTTCGACGGGCTCGAGGGGATCGGGCCCGCGCGCCGCCGGGCGATCCTCCGACACTTCGGATCGGTCGACGGCTTCCTCGCGGCGACGCAGGAGGAGCTCGAGGGGGTGCCGGGGCTGCCGCCGAAGACCGCGCGACGCGTGTACGCGCAGCTGCACAAGGCGGGCCCGGCCTAGCCGGACCCGGCGCTGCGCGACGGCTCATGCCGTATCGTCGGCGTCGTCCTCGGCTCGGGCTTCGGCGTGCGACTCCTCACGCTCGGCCTGCGCGGCGCGTGACTCCCGTGCGTCATCGACGGCCCGGCGCATGCTGAGCGTTCCGAGCGTGAGGCCGACGGCGATCAGCCCTGCGACGACGTTGACGAGCGTGAGCGTGAGGCGCATCCCGACGCTGAACGCGAGCAGCACCGACGACGGTGCGGCACCGCGAAGCACGACCGTGAGGAAGGCCTGTTCGGTGCCGATGCCGCCCGGGGTCGCCGGGGCGAGCGTCGCGAGGCTGAGGGTCACCTGGACGAGCAGGATGTTCCGGAGCCCCCGGTCGATGTCGAAGGCGGCGAGGAAGCACCAGATCGTCGCCAGGCGCAGCGCCCAGTCGGCGAGCTGCCACGGGAGCACCGTGGTCGCGTAGCGGCTCGGCGGGTGCAGCACGGCGAACGCCTGGGAGATGCGCTCCCAGAGGTTCTCGACGTGCCCGCGCAGCCACACGACCAGCGCGAGCACCCCCGCGATGAGCAGGACGACCACGAGGTTCGTCGCCCGCGGGTTCCCGACGAGCCACCCGAAGTCGAAGGCGGGGAGGTCGGGCAGCGACTCCCAGGTGGGGAGCACGCCCTGGGTGAGGGCGTACAGGAACAGCAGCGAGGCGAGGGTGACGTCGGCGATCGCGAGCACTGCCGTCGAGCTGACGAGCGTCGTGTAGGTCGCGCCGGGGATCACGCGGTGCGTGAGGTACAGCCTGAGCACGTCACCGGCGCGCGCGGGGAGGATCGCGTTGACGCCGACGCCGGCGACGTACGCGCCGTAGATGGGGAGCCAGCGCACCGTCTCTCCCTCGTAGGCGGCTTGGAGGACGCCTCTCCAGGCGCGGCTCGTGCACGCCATCTTCGCGAGGTGGCAGCCGATGCCGAGGACGACGAAGCGCGGATCGACGGACGAGAGGCCGTCGAGGAACGCGGTGGTCGCGTCGGCGAGCCGTTCGACGATGTCCGCGACCCGGCTCATCGCTCACGCGCCGCCCGTGGGAGCCGGCTCGGGATGCGCACGGCGCGGCCGTCCAGTACCGGGACTACTCGTCCGGCGCCAGGAACGGGTAGCGGTAGTCAGTGGGGGGCACGAGCGTCTCCTTCACGGCCCGCGGGCTGACCCAGCGGATGAGGTTCCACATCGACCCCGCCTTGTCGTTCGTGCCCGAGGCACGCGAGCCGCCGAACGGCTGCTGGCCGACGACGGCGCCGGTCGGCTTGTCGTTGACGTAGAAGTTGCCCGCGGCGTACACGAGCTCCCGGTGGGCCTGGTCGATCGCATAGCGGTCGTTCGCGAAGATCGCCCCGGTGAGCGCGTACGACCCCGTCCGGTCGACGAGCCGCAGCGTGTCGTCCCACGTCTTCTCGTCGTAGACGTACGCGGTCACGACGGGGCCGAAGAGCTCGTCGCGCATCAGGCGGAACCCCGGGTCGTCCGTCTTGACGACCGTCGGCTCGACGAACCATCCGACTGCGTCGTCGGTGCCGCCGCCGGCGACGATCTCGGCGCCGGCGTCCCGCGCCTCGGCGATCGCCTCCGCCTGCGTGCGGAACGAGCTCTCGTCGATCACCGCGCCCATGAAGTTCGAGAAGTCGCGGACGTCGCCCATGCGGATCGAGGAGACGTCGGACTCGATGCGCTCGCGGACGGCAGGCCACAGGTTCGACGGGATGTAGAGCCGTGACGAGGCCGAGCACTTCTGTCCCTGGTATTCGAACGACCCGCGCACGACCGCCGTCGCAACGGCGTCGGGGTCGGCAGAGGGGTGCGCGAGGATGAAGTCCTTGCCTCCCGTCTCGCCGACGATGCGCGGGTAGCTGCGATACCGCTCGATGTTGCCGCCGACGGTGCGCCACATGCTCTGGAACACCGCCGTCGACCCGGTGAAGTGGATCCCCGCGAGGTCGGGGCTCACGAGTGCCGGATCACCGATCTCCGCCCCCGATCCGAACACGAGGTTGATCACCCCCGGCGGAAGGCCGGCCTCCTCGAGCATCGCGAGCGCGTAGTGCGCCGAGAGCGCCGCGGTCGACGCCGGCTTCCACACGACGGTGTTGCCCATGAGGGCCGGTGACGTCGTCAGGTTGATGCCGATGGTCGTGAAGTTGAACGGGCTGACCGCGAACACGAACCCCTCGAGGGGCCGGTACTCGAGCCGGTTCCAGACGCCCTTCGAGGAGATCGGCTGCTGCTCGTAGATGCGCGCGAGGAACTCCACGTTGAAGCGGAAGAAGTCGGCCGTCTCGCAGACCGCGTCGATCTCGGCCTGATGGGCCGTCTTCGACTGGTTCAGCATCGTGACCGCGTTCAGCGTCGACCGCCACGGGCCCGAGACGAGCTCGGCCGCACGCAGGAAGATCGCGACCCGCTCGTGCCACGGGGTCTGCGACCACTCGCGGTGCGCGGCGGACGCGGCGGCGATCGCGCGCTCGACGTGGGTCGCGTCGCCGCGCTCGACGTCGGCCAGCACGTGCTCGCGCCGGTGGGGCATCACCGCCTCGAAGGTGCGTCCGGACTCGACGCGCTCCCCGCCGATCACCATCGGGACGTGCAACCGCTCCGCGGCCATCACGTCGAGACGGCGTTGCAGCTCGGCGCGCTCGGGGCTGCCGGGAAGGTATTCGAAGATCGGCTCGTTGACGGGGGCGGGCGGGCGGAAGAGTCCGTGAGCGGTCATGACCGCGATTGTATTGTCGAGACCGTGACGGTGACCCGCCACGTCTACCGGGTCGAGGGCTGGGGCACGGGTGAGCTCTGGGTCGACGGCGCCCTCGTCGTGGCGCACGAGCTGCCCGGGCCGACGCGCGCCGGCACCTCGGACCACGACGACGCCACGGAGCCGGAACGGTCACCCCCGCCGGGGGGAGCGCGGCCCCCTCTCGACACGTTACGGAGTGCCTCGTCACAGGGGGGCGACGGCATCGTCACGGACCTGTGCCGGCGTGTCCGCCGCCACCTGGCGGGGGGGCCGACGACGTACGACGACCTCGTCGTCGACGACTCGTGGTGCACCCCGTTCCAGGCGGCGATGCTCGAGGCGTTGCGAGCCGTCCCCTGGGGAGAGGTCGTGTCGTACGGCGAGCTGGCCGCACTCGCCGGGCGTCCACGGGCTGCGCGGGCGGCCGGCGCCTTCTGCGCCCACAACCGCTTCGCGCTGATCGTCCCCTGCCATCGGGTCGTCTCGGCGACCTCGATCGGCGGATACGGCTCGACCGGGGTGGGCACGAAGCGGCGCCTCCTGCGACTCGAGGGGGTCGGGCTCTGACCGACGGCTCGCTCGCCGAGGGTGTCAGGTCGGAGCTCGCGGCGATCGCGCCGACGCGTCGATGCGACCGCCTGGCCGAGGCGTCGGCGCTGTTCCACACGGCAGGCACGCTCCACCTCCGAGGTCGGGGCGCGCTCGGCTTCCATCTCGACGTGGCGTCGTCGGCCGTGGCGCGCCGGGCGTTCGCGGTGCTGCGCGAGCTGCGGGTGGAGCCGGAGATCCGCACGTACGAGCGACACGCGTTCGAGAGGGAGACGCGGTACCAGATCCATGCCGACGGCACGTCGCAGGCTCTCGGCGTGCTGGAGGAAGCGGGAGTGCTCGATGCGGGGGGTCGTCCGCTCGAGCGTCCACCTGGTCGCGTCGTCGCCCGGGCCTGCTGCCGGTCGGCGTACCTGCGTGGGGCGTTTCTCGGGGGCGGCTCCCTCTCGGGGCCACAGGCGCCCCATCTCGAGGTGCGCTTCCCGACCCACGCCGGGGCGTCCTTCGTGCGTGCGGTCGCCTCCGTGGAGGACGTTCGCCTACGCGTGGTCGACCGCGCGAGCCATGCCGCCGCCTACGCCAAGGCGTGGGACGCGATCGAGGGATACCTCGCCGTGGCCGGCGCCACTGAGGCAGTGCTCGCGCTGGAGGAGCGCGCCGTCGTGGCGAGCGCGAGAGCGAATGCGAACCGCATCGCGAATGCCGACCATGCGAACCTGGTGCGCCAGTCCGCTGCGGCCGAGCGGCAACTCGCCGCGGTGCGACGGCTTGCCGCGGCGGGCGAGCTCGAGCGTCTGGCCCCGGCGCTGCGCGAGGTGGCGGAGCTCCGCCTGCGCCATCCGGCCGTGTCGCTGCGCGAGCTCGCACGTCGCACGGACCCGGTGGTGACCGCGGCCACCGTCCAGCGGCGCCTCGCGCGCATCGTGGCGCTCGCCGACGGGAGTTGATGTCCGGCGGTCGGAGTGCGATGCTCTCCGCGGTGGGCTCGCGCCCCCGGGCGGAGGATCCAGACCCCATCCGTCGCCCGGATAACGGAGCGCGCACGTGGGGGAGGGGATCATCCTCGGAGCTCCTCCCTCAGCCCACCTACCGCGGCGGCCGCCTGCACGTTGAGTGTGGCGGCACGAGAGGGCCTCGTTAGACTCGGTCGTCGACCCGGAGAGCGAGCGAAACGAGGAGCGATGGGGATTCGAGTTGGGATCAACGGCTTCGGCCGCATCGGCCGGAACTTCTTCAGGGCGCAGCAGCAGCTCGGCGCCGACATCGAGATCGTCGCCGTCAACGACCTCGGGGACGCGGCGACGATGGCACACCTGCTCAGGTTCGACTCGGTCCTGGGGCCGTTCCCGGGCGACGTGGAACTGGGCGACGACGTGATCCGCGCCGGGGGCGAGGAGATGACCATGCTCTCCGAGCGCGATCCCGCGGCGCTTCCGTGGGGCGACCTCGGCGTCGACGTCGTGCTCGAGTCCACCGGCTTCTTCACGAGTCGGGAGGGGGCGCAGAAGCACCTCGACGCGGGTGCGAAGAAGGTCGTGATCTCGGCTCCTGCGACCGACCCCGACTTCACCGTCGTCCTCGGCGTGAACGACGGGGAGTACGACCCGGACGCGCACCACATCGTCTCCAACGCGTCGTGCACGACGAACTGCGTCGCTCCGCTCGCCAAGGTGCTGGACGACCTCGCCGGGATCGAGAGCGGCTTCATGACGACGATCCACGCGTACACGAACGACCAGTCGATCCTCGACATGCCGCACGGGGACCTGCGCCGCGCGCGGGCGGCGGCGGTCAACGTGATCCCGACCTCGACCGGCGCGGCGAAGGCGATCGGCCTCGTGCTCCCGCACCTGCAGGGGAGAGTGGACGGCGTCGCCGTCCGTGTTCCGGTTCCGACGGGATCGCTCACCGACCTCGTCGTGACCCTGGGGCGCGAGGTGACGAGGGACGAGGTGAACGCCGCGTACGACGCTGCGGCCACCGATGGGTCGCTCGCGCCCGTGCTGCAGTACTCCGAGGAGCCGCTCGTCTCCACGGACGTCGTCGGCAATCCACACTCGTGCATCTTCGACAGCAAGCTGACGATGGCCCACGGGACGACGGCGAAGGTCTTCGGCTGGTATGACAACGAGTGGGGGTACAGCTGCCGCCTCGTGGACGTCGTCGGGAAGCTCCTCTAGGCTCGCCGCCGGCCGGGCCCCACACCGCATGAGGCTGCCACGCTCGATCGAGACGGCAGACGTCGCCGGCCGCCGCGTGCTCGTCCGCGCCGACCTCAACGTGCCCCTGGAGGGCGGCCGGGTCGCCGACGACACGCGCATCAGGGCGGCCTTGCCGACGCTGCGCTGGCTGCTCGAGCACGGTGCGGCCGAGGTCGCCGTGTGCTCGCATCTCGGGCGTCCGAAGACGGCCGAGGATCGTGCCCGCCTCGCGATCGCGCCCGTCGAGCACCGCCTCCGCGAGCTCGTCCCCGACCCGCGGCTCGTCGTCCTCGAGAACACGCGCTTCGATCCCGGCGAGACCGCGAACGACGAGCGGTACGCACGCGAGCTCGCAGGTGGGCGCGACCTGTTCGTCAACGACGCCTTCGGCTCCGCCCATCGTGCGCACAGCTCCACGGAGGCGGTCGCCCGCCTCCTTCCCGCCTACGCGGGCCTGCTCCTGCTCGCCGAGCTCGAGCACCTCGGCTCTCTCCTCGGCGACGTCGCGAGGCCGTTCGTGCTCGTCACCGGAGGAGCGAAGGTCGAGGACAAGCTCGGCGTGCTCGCGCACCTCGGCGGACGGGCCGACACCGTCGTCGTGGGCGGCAAGATGGCCGAGGAGCTCCGCCACGAGAACCCGCTCCCGTTCCCCGTCGTGCTCCCGGAGGACGTCGTCGCTGCGGCCGCATTCGAGCCGGACGCCGACGCGCGCGTCACCGCGTTCGACGCCGTTCCCGACGGCTGGCTCGGGCTGGACATCGGGCCGGCCGCCCGAGCGCGGTTCGGCGAGCTCGTCCGCGGTGCCGGCACCGTGTTCTGGAACGGCCCGATGGGCGTCTTCGAGTGGCCCCGCTTCGCCGAGGGCACGAAAGCCGTCGCCGAGGCGGTCGCGGACGCGGGCGCGCGCGGCGCGTACACGGTCGTCGGCGGCGGCGACTCCGTCCGTGCCGTCACCGAGCTCGGCCTCGACGACCGTGTCTCATGGGTGTCGACGGGCGGCGGTGCCTCGCTCGAGCTGCTCGAGGGCAAGGAGCTGCCCGGCGTGGCGGCGATCCCGCAGGCAGTCGTGTAACGGCGCGTCGCGAGCCGCCACCGGGCGTCCCACACGGTTCGGCGGGAACGCGGACAGGGCTCGGCGCTCCCGAGTAGGATCACTGTGCGTGCTCGTCGCAGGCAACTGGAAGATGTTCAAGGGGCCGTCGGAGACGGTCGCGTTCTTCGGCGCCTTCGACCCGCCGCTCGGCGTGGACGTCGTCGTCTGCCCGCCGTACGTGTCCCTTGCACGGGCGGTCGGAAGGGGCGTGACCGTGTACGCGCAGAACGTCCACTGGGACGCCGAGGGCGCCTACACGGGCGAGATCTCGGCGCGCATGCTCGTCGAGCTCGGCGTCGAGGGCGCGATCGTCGGCCACTCGGAGCGGCGCCAGTACTTCGGCGAGACCGACGAGACGGTCGCGCGGAGGGCGGAGGCGGCCCTCGACGCGGGCCTCGGCGTGATCGCGTGCGTGGGCGAGACCGACGACGAGCGTGCGTCCGGCCGGACGGAGGCGGTGCTGCGACGGCAGGTGGCCGTGCTGCCCCAGCACGAGAAGCTCGTGATCGCGTACGAGCCGGTCTGGGCGATCGGCACGGGGCGGAACGCGACCCCGGCGGACGCCGCCGAGGTGCACGCGGCGATCCGGGGACAGCTGGCCGCGCTCGGGGGGCCGGCGGATCGCA
>NZ_DBNHWK010000069.1:0-25099 GCF_057140465.1 Gaiella sp. | reverse complement strand
CGCCGATCAACCCGGATCGGCGAGTACGCTGCGCGCCATGCTGCCCGACCGCGTGCTCGTGGCGAACCGCGGCGAGATCGCGCTGCGGGTCTTCCGCACGTGCGCGCGCCTCGGGATCGGGACGGTCGCCGTCGCCGCGCCCGACGACCGCGACTCGCTGCACGCCCGCAGCGCCGACTCGACGATCGAGATCGACTCGTACCTCGATCCCGCCGAGCACGTCCGTGCGGCGCGCGAGTCGGGCGCCGATGCGGTCCATCCGGGGTACGGCTTCCTCGCGGAGAGCGCCGACCTGGCGGAGGCGGTCGAGCGGGCGGGGCTGACCTGGATCGGGCCGCCCTCCGCCGCCCTGCGGCTCGGGGGCGACAAGCTCGAAGCCAAGCGCATCGCCGTCGCCGCGGGCGTCCCGGTGACGCCCTCCGGGTCGCCGGCGGAGGTCGGGCTGCCGCTCCTCGTCAAGGCGGCGGCCGGCGGCGGCGGCCGTGGGATGCGCATCGTCCGCGACCCCGCCGACCTCGACGACGCCCTCGGCGCGGCCCGGCGCGAGGCCGAGGCCGCCTTCGCCGACGGCACCGTGTTCTGCGAGCGCTACCTCGAGCGCCCGCGCCACGTCGAGGTGCAGCTGCTGGCGGACGCGCACGGCGAGGCGATCTCGCTCGGCCAACGGGACTGCTCGGTGCAGCGCCGCCACCAGAAGGTCGTCGAGGAGTCCCCGCCCCCCGGCCTCGACCCGGGCATCGCACGCAGGCTCGACGAGGCCGCGGTCGCGTTCGCTCGCGCGATCGGCTACGTCGGCGCCGGGACCGCCGAGTTCCTCGTCGACGGCGACGAGGCCTCCTTCCTCGAGCTGAACGGTCGCATCCAGGTCGAGCACCCGGTCACCGAGGCCGTGACGGGGCTCGACCTCGTCGAATGGCAGCTCCGGATCGCCGCGGGCCAGTCGGTCCCCGCGGCGCAGGGGCCGCCGACGGGGCACGCGATCGAGGCCCGGCTCTACGCCGAGGACCCGCGGACGTTCCTGCCGCAGGCGGGCCGGATCGAAAGCCTCGCCCTGCCCGCGGGCATCCGGGTGGACGCCGGCGTCGAGGCTGGCGACGAGGTCGGCACACGCTACGACCCGCTGCTCGCGAAGCTCGTCGCCCACGGGGCGACCCGCGAGGACGCGCTCGCTCGGCTGCGCGCAGCGCTCGACCAGACGAGCGTCGTCGGCGTCGTCACGAACCTCCCGTTCCTCCGCTGGCTCGTCGCGCATCCCGCCTTCGCCGCGGGGGCCGTGACGACCGCGTTCCTCACCGAGCACCCCCCGCTCTCCACGATGCCCCTGCGCATGCCGGCGGCGCCCTGGCGGCGGCCGTGGCGGCTCAACCTGCAGCCGCCTCCTCCGGCCGCCCCGCCGGACGCCGACCGGGGCGCGCACGAGCACGCGACCGGCACCGGGGGCACGGTGACGGCGCCGATGCCCGGGACGGTGCTCGCGGTCCACGTCGCGGCGGGGGACGCCGTCGAGCCGCGTCAGCCGCTCGTGACCCTCGAGGCGATGAAGATGGAGCACCCGGTGACCGCGCCCTTCGCCGCTGCGGTGGCACGCGTGGAGGTCTCCGCTGGCGACGGCGTGACGGCGGGGCAGCCGCTGGTCGAGCTCGAGAGCTAGTCCGTGTCGGCGACGAGGTCGATCACGCGACCGACGACGACGTTCACCGCCCAGACGACGATCGTCGCGCCGACGTACGTCCAGAAGCCGTCGATGCGGAAGTCCGGCGCGATCCACTCCGCGAGGGCGAGCATGAGCACGTTGATCGCGAAGTACGAGAGGCCCAGCGTGAAGACGATCAGCGGCAGCGTGAGGATCGCGAGGATCGGCTTGATGATCGCGTTGCCGACCGCCAGCACGGCGGCCCCGAGCAGGAGCGACCCCCAGCGCCCGATCGACACGCCGCCGAACATCCAGTCGACCACGATCAGGCCGAGGATGTTCGTGCCCCAGATGACGAGCGCGCCGATCAGGGCCTTGACGCCGCCTCCGTTGCTCATGTGCCGAGCTTCACGGTCATCATGAAGACGACCACGAGCAGGAGGAGGAGCTCGATCCGCGAGTAGCGGAGGATGTTCCCGATCCTCCGCTGCGCCTCGGGCGACTCCGGCCCGTGGGCATCGATCGCCTTCGCGATGCGCCCGCCCTCGGGGCCGAGGTACAGGACGCCGGTCAGGAACGAGACCAGCCACACCACGAGCCCGATCGAGATGTACGGCTCGCCCCAGTCCCAGTTCCCGTTGAGCACGAGCCCGATCCCGGTGAGGAGCAGCACGAGTGAGGCGGGCGTGAAGAGCCGCATCCCGATGAACTCCGCGTCCCGGGAGAACTCCGCCATCCGCGCCCCGTCCTTCGCGGCGAGGGCGCGCAGCGCGAACGCCTGCATCATGATCCCGCCGCCGATCCACACGATCGCCATCGTGATGTGGAGCCAGAGAAACGTCTCGTACCACGTCATGCCCGGGCGATCCTATCCCGGTCGACGGTCGCCGACAACGGCCGTGAAGCGTTGGCGGCGCTCATCGCCGCTCCGCGCGCGCGGGGCTCCGCGGCGCCGCCGTCCCCGGCGGCGAGGCGGTCAGAACAGCTTCTGCAGCTTGAGCGCGGCGCCCATGTCGCCGGCGATCTTCAGCTTGCCCGTCATGTACGCCGTCGTCGGGTTCGCCTCGCCGCGGGCGATCTTGAGCAGCGTCTCCTCACTGGCGGAGATCGTGCAGTCGGCGTCACCCGCGCCGTCCTCGACGCTCACGGCGCCGTCGGCGACGCGCACCGTCCACTGCCCGGCGCCCTCGATGTCGAAGACGTAGCTGTTGCTCATGCCGGCGGTCTTCGCCGGGTCGACCTTGCTGGGGAGATCGTCGAAGAACTCCTGGACGCTCATCGCTCACACACTCCTGCGGATTGACTGACCGGTCAGTCGGAAGCCTACACCGCCCCGGCGGGCTCGGGCGCGGCCCGCAGGGCCGGCGCGGGCAACAGGAGGCACAGCACGGCGGCGAGGATGGGGGCGATCGCGCACACGGTGAGTGCCGCCTCGAGGTCGATCGCGTCGGCGACGGCGCCGAGCGCGACCGCCGCGAGCCCGCCGAGGCCGATCGCGAGCCCGACGTTGAGCCCCGAGGCCATCGCGACGTGCCGCGGGAGGTAGCTCTGGCTGAGCACCATGACGACGCCGAACGTCCCGACGATGCAGGTCCCGACGAGCATCAGTGCCATCGCGCCCGGGACGCCGCCGACGTGCAGGAACGTGAGCACGAGCGGCGGCAGGGCGAGCGTCGAGCCGAGGAGGGTGCGCCGCAGCCCGAAGCGGTCGGCGATCGGGCCGAACACGAGCGCGCCGGCGACACCGCTCACCAGCATCAGTGCGAGCAGGCGGTTCCCCTCGGCCTTCGTGTGCCCGAGCGAGACCAGCCACAGCGGCACGAAGGTGATCAGCCCGAACCAGGTGAGGCTGCGGAGCAGGATCACGCCGACGAGGAGCGTCATCGCTCCCGGCCGATCCTCGGCGGCCGCCGTCGGCCCGACGACACGCGCGGGGCTGATCGACCGCAGCCGTGGCAGCGCGAGCGAGACGACGACTGCGACCGCGACGACGGGCAGTGCCGCGAGGAGCGTCCCGGAGAGCCCGAGCCAGACGACGAGCGGGGTGAGGACGATCGGGCCGAGCGCGTAGCCCGTGTTGCCGCCGATGTTGAAGTACGACATCCCGCTCGCCCGCCTGCGGCCGCTGGCGTACAGGGCGAACTTCGCACCCTCGGGGTGGTAGGCGGCGATACCGACGCCACCGACGAAGACGGCCGCCAGCACGAGCGGGTAGCTCGGCACGACCCCCGCGAGCCCGAGCCCCGCTGCCGCGAGCACGAGGCCGCTCGGGAGCAGCCACATCGCGCCGTGCCGGTCCGACACCCAGCCGAACGCAGGCTGGACGAGCGACGACGAGAGCGTCGCCGCGAGCATCACCGCCGCCGTCGCCGTGTAGCTGAGGTCGAAGCGCTCGGCGAGGAACGGCAGCAGCGCCGGAACCGCCCCGGACGCGAAGTCGACGGCGCCGTGCCCGCCGGAGAGCACCGCCATCGCCCTCCTGTCGACGGTCTCCCGCACGGCGGCAGCGTAGTCGCAACCCGACGGCGCCGCGCTCGCGGGGAGCTCACGCCCGCGAGACGGTCACCGCCGCGGCGGCCTGGCGTACGATCGGAGGTGACGTGGATCTCGACCTCTCCTCCGAGCACGAGCTGATCCGGGACACGGTTCGGGCCTTCGCGCGTGAGCGCGTCGCACCCGTCGCCGAGGCGCTCGACCGCGAGAGCCGGTTCCCGTACGAGCTCGTCGCCGAGCTCGCCGAGCTCGGCCTGATGGGAATCCCCTTCCCCGAGGAGGTCGGCGGCGTCGGCGGCGACACGCTCTCGTACGCGCTCGCGATCGAGGAGCTGACCCGGGTCGACTCGTCCGTCGCGATCACGGTCGCTGCCCACACGTCGCTCGGCACGATGCCGATCTGGCTCTTCGGCACCGACGAGCAGAAGGCCGAGTGGCTCCCCCCGCTTGCATCGGGGCAGCGCCTCGCCGCCTTCGGCCTCACCGAGCCCGAGGCCGGCTCCGACGCGGGCGCGACGCGGACGAGCGCCGAGCGGGACGGTGAGGACTGGGTCGTCAACGGCTCGAAGATGTTCATCACGAACGCGGGGACGGACATCACCTGGGGTGTGACGATCACCGCGCGCACCGGGCCGGACGAGATCTCCAACCTCGTGATCCCGAACGGCACAGCCGGCTACGAGCTCTCCGCGCCCCTGCACAAGCTCGGCTGGAAGGCGTCCGACACGCGCGCGCTCACGTTCGTCGACTGCCGCGTCCCCGCGGATCACCTGCTCGGCACGCGCGGCGCCGGCTTCCGGCAGTTCCTCGAGATCCTCGACGGCGGGCGGATCTCGGTCGCTGCGATGGGGCTCGGTCTCGCCCAGGGCGCCTACGACCTCGCCTACGCGTACGCGCAGGAGCGGCGCCAGTTCGGCCAGCCGATCGGGAAGTTCCAGGCGGTCGCGTTCCAGCTCGCGGACATGGCGGTGGAGATCGCGGCCGCGCGCCAGCTCGTCTACCGCGCGGCGTGGCTCAAGGATCGAGGGCGTCCGTTCGCCCTCGAGGCCGCGATGGCGAAGCTCTACACCGGCGAGCTGTCCAACCGCGTCGTCAACCGCGCGCTCCAGATCCACGGTGGGTACGGGTACACCGACGAGTTCGCCATCTCGCGGCTGTACCGGGACCAGAAGATCCTCGAGATCGGGGAGGGGACGAACGAGGTGCAGCGGATGGTGATCGCGCGCCACCTCGGCCTGTGAGACGGGCGCTGCTCACCCTGAGCACCGTCGCCGTCGCAGCAGCGCTCGTGCCCCCGGCACTCGCGCACGTCGTCGTGCGCCCCGCGGGCATCGAGTCCGGGACGACGGCGGCCGTGGCGCTCGAGACGCCGAGCGAACGGGAGGACAGCTCCACCACGCGACTCGTGCTCACGGTCCCGGACGGCGTGGAGGTCGTCGCTGCGCGGGCGCCGGCCGGATGGAGCGCGACGCACGACGCCGGGCGCGCGACGTGGACCGGAGGTCGCATCGCCGAGGGTGCGACGGTGGACTTCCCCGTCGAGATCGCCGCGAGCGGGCCCGCCCGCACGGTGACTCTCGACCTCCTCCAGGGCTACGACGACGGCGCCGAGGTCTCCTGGACGCCGTCCCTCGTCGTCCTGCCCGCGGATGCGGCCGCCCCGAACCAGCACCTCGGACGAGCGCTGATCGCGTCGGCGGTCGGGGTCGGTGCCGTCGCCCTCGCCCTCGTCGTGCTCCGACGGGCGCGCCGGCGACCGCCACGCGACGCGTAGCCGGCTGATACCGTCGCATCGTGCTGTTCACGCAGTTCGTGGACGACGATCTCGGGTGCGCCTCATACCTCGTCGGCTGCGAGGCGGCGGGCGAGGCGGTCGCCGTCGACCCGCCGTATGCGATCGAGCCGCTTCTCGCCGAGGCGCGGCGGCGCGAGGTGCGGATCGTGCGCGTGATCGAGACGCACACGCACGCCGACCACCTCTCCGGACACGGGAGACTCGCGCTCGACCACGGCGTCCCGGTATCGATCCACCCGGCGGCAGAGGCCGAGTACCCTCACGACCCGCTCGAGGACGGCGACGAGGTGACGGTCGGGAACGTCACGCTCCGCTGCATCCACACCCCGGGGCACCGGCCGGAGCACTGCTGCCTCGCCGTGATCGACCGCACCCGCGCCGACGAGCCGTGGCTCCTGCTCACGGGGGACTCGCTCTTCGTGGGTGACGCCGCCCGCCCGGACCTCGCCGTCGGCGCGGATGAGGGCGCCGAGGGCCTCTTCCGCTCCCTCGGGCGCCTGCTCGAGCTGCCGGACGGCGTCGAGGTCTATCCGGGACACGTCGCCGGCTCCCTCTGCGGCAAGGGCATGAGCTCGAAGGCGTCGACGACGATCGGCTTCGAGCGCCGGTTCAACCCGATGCTCCGCTTCGACGCCGTCGACGCGTTCGTCGCCGAGTCCTCGGCGATCGAGGCCCCGAAACCGCCGAACCTGGGGCGGATCGTGGCGCTCAACCGGGGCCCGTGGGTCGGGTCGCCTCGTCCGCTCGAGGAGCTCGGGGCGCCCCCCGACGGGACGCAGCTGCTCGACGCCCGCCCGCTCGCCGACTTCCTCGTCGGCCACCGCCCCGGCGCCCTCGGTGTGCCGGTGACCGGGTCGAGCTTCGCGACGAAGGCGGGGTTCGTGCTCGACCCGGAGCGGCCCGTGACCGTGATCGCCTCCTCCCTGGAGGAGGCCGAGCGCGCGGCGCGCGGCCTGCGTTCCGTCGCGTTCCTCGACCTCGCGGGGTTCGTGCTGGGAGGCGGAGACGAGAGCCTGACGGCGGTCTCGCTCGACGAGCTCGAGTCGCTGCTCGCGGCCGGCGACGTCGCGGTGATCGACGTCCGCGAGGCCGACGAGTTCGCCGCGGGGACGATCCCCGGCGCGGTCAACCTGCCCTACAGGCTCCTCCCAACCACCGACGCCGTCCCTCCCGATCGCCCGCTCGTCACCGTGTGCGAGACGGGACCGCGCGCGGCCGTGGCGGCGAGCATTCTCCGTGCGCGGGGCTTCGACGCCCGGCCGGTCGCCGTCGGCGGCGTCAACGACTGGCTCGCGCGCACGCGCGCCGCTGCCTGACCGCCTCCGCGGCGGACGACCCGGCGATCAGCGCAAGGGCCTCAGGGGCCGCCGGCCCCGCGGCCCGGATCACCGCCGAGCACCTCGTCGAGGATCGCCGAGACGACGGTCAACGGGTCCGTCTCGCGTCGCTGCACCTCCTCCACGAGCGCCCCGAGCCGCGGATCGGCGGCGAGCGCCTGCTCGATGCGCTCGCGCGCCCGGGCTGCTGCGACCGAGACGACCTCACCGCGGAGGTTCGCCCGGCGACGCTCGTCGAGACGCCCATCGTCACGGAGCGCATCGCGTCGACGGCCGAGCTCCCCCCACAGCTCGTCGACCCCCTCGGAGCGGAGCGCCTCGGTCAGGAGGATCCTCGGACGCCGCTCCGGATCGGGCTCGAGCGCGATCACCGATCGCACCTCTCCGACCATCGTGCGGGCACCGGGATGGTCCATCTTGTTGACGGCGATCACGTCCGGGATCTCCATGATCCCCGCCTTCAGCGCCTGCACGCTGTCGCCGGAGCCCGGCATCAGCACGAGCAGGACGACGTCGGCGATCCCGATCACCTCGACCTCGCTCTGGCCGGTGCCCACGGTCTCCAGGAAGACGACGTCGCGGCCCGCGGCGTCGAGCAGGAGCAGCGCCTGCAGCGTCGCCTCGGCGAGGCCGCCGAGGTGGCCGCGCGTGCCCATCGAGCGGATGAAGACGCCAGGGTCGAGGAAGTGGTCGGCGAGCCGGATCCGGTCACCGAGCAGCGCGCCCTGTGTGAACGGGCTCGAGGGGTCGACGGAGACCACGCCGACCGTGAGGTCGAGGGCACGCACCCGGCGCACGAGCGCGCCGATCAGCGACGACTTGCCGACACCGGGAGGGCCGGTGACGCCGATCGCGAACGCGTGGCCCGTGCGCGGGTACAGCTCGCGCACGATCTCCTCCGCCTCCGGGTCACGGTTCTCGACGAGGCTGATCGCCCGCGCGAGCGCGCGACGGTCGCCGGCAAGCACACCGGCGACGAGCTCGTCGTGCGTCCAGCGCCTACGCATGGAAGGGAGCCTACTCGTGACGGATCGCGCGGAGGCCCTGGCCCGGTCAGGATCCGCTCGCGCGCCGCCTGCGGATGTACGGCAGCTTCTTCGGGCGCTGCTCCTGCTCGAGGCGCCGCTGCGAGTCGATCTCCGCGATCAGTGACTCGATCCGCTCGATCCCGGTCGGCGGCGCAACGGGGCGCAGCCCGGCCCGGGCCTCCGCCTCCGCACGGACACGGCGGGTCATCGGGAACGCCACGAGCGACGCCACGAGGTAGACACACCCGGCGAGCGCCCACGTCGTCCGGGCGCCGGCGACGTCGGTGAGGACGCCGGCGCCGGCCATCGCCAGCCCGAGCGTGGCGTAGTACGTGCTCATGAGCACGGCGAGCGCCCGCCCGCGCATCCGGTCGGGAGCGCCACGCTGGACGAGGATCTGGTTGCACACGATCGCCGCCCCGTTGCCGGTCGTCGCGATCGCCGCGAGGACCGCGGCGACGGCGATGCTCGGCGACGCCGAGGCGGCCCCGAAGCCGACGCCCATCAGGGCGAGAGCGCCACCGTACACCCGTGTCATCCCGAACCGACCGAGCGCCGGGGCCGAGAAGAAGCTCCCGATCACCAGCCCGACGCCGGTGGCGGCGACGAGGAATCCGAGGCCGACGTTGCCCGCGCCGAGCTCGTCCTTGGCGAACACCACCTCGGCGACGTTGACACCCGCGGTCGCGATCGCCGCGGTGTTCCAGACGAGCAGCACGGTGAGCAGGGCGCGCGAGTGGACGACGAGGCCGAGGCCGTCGCGGACGTCCGTCCAGTGGCCCCGCGACAGCGACTCCTCGGACTGCAGCGCGCGCCGCGGGATCAAGGCGACGAGCACGGCGGAGATCCCGAAGGTGACGGCGTTCACCCAGTAGGCGAGCCCGGGCCCGGATGCGGCGAGCATCGCGCCCGCGGCGACCGGGCCGATCACCCACGCGAGGTGCTCGACGGTCGACAGCATCGAGTTGGCGTCCTCGAGCTCGTCGTCGTCGACGAGGTTCGGGACGCCCGCCCAGACGGCCGGTCGGAAGAACCCGGTCGCGATCCCGTTCACCGCCGCGAGGCCGACGATCGCGATCGGCTCGTCGACGAAGGGCAGTGACGCGAACACGCCGAGACGCACGAGATCGGACGCGATCATCAGCCGGCGCCGCTGGAGACGGTCGACGAGCGGCCCGAGCGCGAGCCCGATCACGACGATCGGCAGGAAGTCGGCGACGAGGAGGGCGGCCAGCCAGCGCCCGGACCCCGTGCGGTCGAAGATGTCGACCGAGAGCGCGAGGGCGGCGAGGTAGGTGCCGACCGCCGACCCGGCCGTCGCGAGGAAGAGCAGCCGGAACGGACTGTGCCGGCGAAGGAGTGTCAGACGGCCGTGCGTGCTCCCGGGCACACGCGGACGCTAGCAGCCGTCTCGGGCGACAACGAAGTGCCCGAACCGGACATGTCCGCGTGGTCGGGCTCCCAGCCCCCTGTCCCCGGTGACGGGACGGGGCTCAGGCGGCGTCCGGCTCGTACGCGAGGTTGGGCCGGAGCCAGCGCTCGGCCTCGTCCACGGCCACGCCGAGCCGGGCGGCGTAGTCCTCGACCTGGTCGCGGGCGATCCGGCCGACGGAGAAGTACCGCGCCTGCGGATGGCCGAGGTAGAGGCCGCTGACGCTCGCCGCGGGCAGCGTCGCGAACGTCTCCGTCAGCGCCATGCCGACCCGCTCCGCGTCGAGCAGCCGGAAGAGCCGCTGCTTCTCCGAGTGATCGGGGCACGCCGGGTATCCGAACGCCGGCCGGATCCCTCGATAGCGCTCCTCGACGAGGTCGTGGGCATCGAGCCGCTCGTCGGTCGCGTACCACTCGCGGCGCGCCCGCTCGTGCAGCCACTCGGCGAACGCCTCTGCGAGACGGTCGGCGAGCGCCTTGACCATGATCGCGTGGTAGTCGTCGTGCTCGGCGAGGTACCGGTCGGCGAGGGCGTCCGCCCCTGATACGCAGACGGCGAAGGCGCCGAGGTGGTCCGTGAGACCCGACGAGGTCGGCGCCACGAAGTCCGCGAGCGAGCGGTTGGGCCGCGAGTCGCCGTGCGCGGACTGCTGGCGCAGCATCGGGAAGCGCACGCCGTCCGCCAACACGAGGTCGTCGCCCTCCGCGTGTGCGGGCCAGAAGCCGTAGACACCACGCGGCGAGAGCAGGCCGTCGCGCTCGATCTCGCCGAGCAGCTCGTTGGCGTGCGCGAAGAGCTCGCGCGCGGCGGCTCCCTTGCCGGGGTCGTCGAGGATCGCCGGGTAGCGTCCTTTGAGCTCCCAGGCGTGGAAGAAGAACGTCCAGTCGACGTACGGGCGCAGCTCGGCGACGGTCGGCGAGATCTCGCGGGCGCCCGTGAACGCCGGGGTGGCGACGTCGTCGGCATGCCACGCGATCCGCGTCGGGTTGGCGCGGGCCTCCGTGATCGTGAGGAGCGCCTTGCGGCGCCGGTCGTCGTGGAGCCCGCGCAGGCGCTCCTGCTCCTCGCGGTTGAGGCGGTCGAGCTCGACGCGGCGATCGACGTCGAGGAGGTCGCCGACCACGCGCACCACCCGGGACGCGTCGAGGACGTGCACGACGGGCTCGGTGTACTCGGGCGCGATCTTGACGGCCGTGTGCTGGCGCGACGTGGTCGCGCCGCCGATCAGCAACGGTAGCGTCATCCCCCGGCGGTCCATCTCGGCCGCCACGTGCACCATCTCGTCGAGGGACGGCGTGATCAGCCCCGAGAGCCCGACCACGTCGGCGCTGCGCTCGATCGCCGTCTCGAGGATCGTGTCGGCCGGGGCCATCACGCCGAGGTCGACGACCTCGTACCCGTTGCATCCGAGCACGACGCCGACGATGTTCTTGCCGATGTCGTGGACGTCGCCCTTGACCGTCGCGAGGACGACCGTGCCGGCGACGCGCGGCGCGCCGTCGCGCTCCGCCTCCATGAACGGCTCGAGGTAGGCGACCGCGCGCTTCATCACCCGGGCGCTCTTCACGACCTGCGGAAGGAAGAGCCTGCCGTCGCCGAAGAGGTCGCCGACGACCGACATCCCGTCCATCAACGGCCCCTCGATCACGTCGAGCGGCCGTGTCGCCTCCTGTCGCGCCTCTTCGACGTCCTGCTCGATGTGGTCGACGATCCCGTGGACGAGCGCGTACTCGAGCCGGTCGGCGACCGGTGCGTCGCGCCACGAGAGGTCGTCCACGCGACGCATCCCCTCGCCCTGGACGGACGCGGCCAGCTCCAGCAGCCGCTCGGTCGCGTCGGGCCGGCGCGCGAGGACGACGTCCTCGACCGCGTCGAGGAGCTCGGGCGGGATGTCGTCGTAGACGGGGAGGCGGCCCGCGTTGACGATCGCCATGTCGAGCCCCGCATGGATCGCGTGGTAGAGGAACGCCGAGTGCATCGCCTCGCGCACGACGTCGTTGCCGCGGAAGGCGAAGGAGAGGTTGGAGACGCCGCCGGAGAGCAGCGCGCCGGGACACCGTTCCCTGAGCAGGGGGAGCGTGTCGACGAATGCCCGCCCGAACAGGTCGTGCTCCTCGATCCCGGTCGCGACGGCGAGGACGTTCGGATCGAGCACGAGGTCCTCCGGGGAGAACCCTGCCTCCTGCGTGAGGAGGTCGTAGGCCCGCCCGATGATCTCGACCTTGCGCTCGACGGTCTCCGCCTGGCCCTGCTCGTCGAAGGCCATCACGACCACACCCGCCCCGAGACGACGCACCTGCAGTGCCCGCTCGAGGAAGACCTGCTCGCCGTCCTTCAGCGACAGCGAGTTGACGATCCCCTTGCCCTGGAGGCACCGCAGTCCCGCGAGCGCGACGTCCCACCGGGAGCTGTCGACCATCACCGGCAGGCGGGCGACCTCCGGCTCCGTGGCGACGAGGTTGAGGAATGTCGTGATCGCGCCGACTCCGTCGAGGAGGTCGGCGTCCATGTTGACGTCGATCAGGTTGGCGCCCCCCCGCACCTGGTCGAGCGCCACGTCGAGCGCGCCCTGCCAGTCGTCCGCCTCCACGAGACGCCGGAACGCCGCGGAGCCGGTGACGTTCGTCCGCTCCCCGACGATCACGAACGTGGAGTCCTCGTCGACGACGTAGGGCTCGAGGCCGCTGAAGCGCGGGCGGGTCGACGGGGGCGGGATGCGGCGCGGTGGGAGCCCGTCCACCGCCGCGACGATGCGCGCCGTGTGCTCCGGCGTCGTGCCGCAACACCCGCCGACGAGGTTGACGAGACCGTCTGCCGCGAACTCGCGGAGCAGGCGGCTCGTCACCTCGGGCGTCTCGTCGTGGAGGCCCATGGCGTTCGGCAGCCCGGCGTTCGGGTAGCAGGCGACCGGAACGGAGGCGATGCGCGCGAGCTCCTCGAGGAACGGCCGCATCTCGGAGGCCCCGAGCGAGCAGTTGACGCCGACGGCGAACGGGCTCGCGTGCTCGACGGAGATCCAGAACGCCTCGGCCGTCTGCCCGGAGAGGTTCCGTCCGCTGCGGTCGATCGCGGTGAAGGAGAGCCAGAGCGGCAGGTCGGGAGCGACGTCGATCGCGGCGGCGATCGCCGCCTTCGCGTTCAGCGTGTCGAAGATCGTCTCGACCAGGAGGAGGTCGACTCCACCTTCCGCGAGCGCGCGGATCTGCTCGGCGTAGGCCTCGGCGACCTCGTCGAAGGTCACCGAGCGGTACGCCGGGTCGTCGACGCGCGGAGACACGGAGAGCGAGACGTTGAGCGGGCCGACGGCGCCCGCGACGAAGCGCGGCCGTTGCGGCGTCGACAGCTCGTCGGCGACGCTCCGCGCGATGCGCGCCCCTTCCAGCGACATCGCGTACGCGTGGTGCTCGAGCCCGTAGTCGGCCTGCCCGATCGACGTCGCCGTGAACGTGTTCGTGGTCGTGACGTCGGCGCCGGCCTCGAAGTACGCGCGGTGGATCTCCCCGATCACGTCCGGCCGCGTGAGGTTCAGGAGGTCGGGGTCACCGCGGACGTCGCGCGGGTGGTCGGCGAAGCGGTCGCCGCGGTACTCCGCCTCCGTCAGCTCGTGGCGGTGGATCAGCACCCCCCACGACCCGTCGAGCACGGCGATGCGCTCCTCGAGGATCGTGCGCAACGCGGTGATCCGCGCCGCCGGGTCGTTCGTGTCTGCCGCGCTCACGTCGTCTCCTGGGCTGACCGGGCCACCGTCCCCCTGCGAGCGATCCCCGCCGCCTGGCGCGGGAGGCTCTTTAGGCGTTTGGTGACCCGGTCGCCAAGCTGCCTGTCAAAGCTCTCCGGGTGCATGCAAGGGTAGCGAAGCGCTCGTCGGAGCGAGCGTTGCTTCAGGAGCGCCGGTCCGGGAGCGGGCTCACCGCAGAGCAGTTCCGGGGGCTGCGGTGGAGGGCGCCACCGCCGACTCGCGATGCGCGGAGCGAGCGACGCATCGTCTCGAGAGAGGAGCCATCGGCTCCCCGACGCCGTCAGCCGGTGGTTCGCCCGGAGACGGCGAGCTGGTTCTCGGCGTGCTTGATGCGCTGCTCGAGCTGCCAGCGGTCGGCGGTCGACTCGCCCGCCTCGACCCGCGCGAGCTCGGCCTTCGCCGCCTCGAGCTGCTCGTGGGCGCGCGCGTCGTCGATCTCCTTCACGTTGACGGCGTCGTCGACGAGCGCGAGCGCCTTGTCGAGCTCGACCTTGAAGAACCCGGGGCCGGTGGCGAACTCGAGGATCTCGTTCCCACCCAGGTGCACACGGGTCGAGCCCGCGCGGAGCGTCGCCACCAGCGGTGCATGACGCGCGAGCACGCCGATCTCCCCGGCCTGGCCGGGGACGATCAGCATCTCCGCGTCACCCTCGAAGACGGAGCCGTCGGGCGTGACGAGCGACACGTCGAACTTCGGGTGGACGTCGGCCACCGCCGCCCTCCCCGGCTACGCCGCGACCTGCTCGAGCTGACGTGCCTTCTCGCGCGCCTCCTCGATCGGGCCGACCATGTAGAAGGCCGCCTCCGGGAGGTCGTCGCACTCGCCGTCGAGGATCGCCGTGAACCCGGCGATCGTGTCCTCGAGCTTGACGTACTTGCCCGGCGTGCCCGTGAACTGCTCGGCGACGAAGTTCGGCTGCGAGAGGAAGCGCTCGATCTTCCGGGCGCGCGACACGACGAGCTTGTCCTCGTCGGTGAGCTCGTCCATTCCCAGGATCGCGATGATGTCCTGCAGGTCCTTGTAGCGCTGGAGCACCTGCTGCACGCTCGTCGCCACGCCGTAGTGCTCGTCGGAGACGACGCCGGGCGTGAGCGCCCGGGAGGTGGAGTCGAGGGGGTCGACCGCCGGGTAGATCCCCTTCTCGACGATCGCCCGGGAGAGGACGGTGGTCGAGTCGAGGTGGGCGAACGTGTTCGCCGGCGCCGGGTCCGTGAGGTCGTCCGCGGGGACGTAGATCGCCTGCACGGACGTCACCGAGCCGGTGCGCGTCGACGTGATGCGCTCCTGCAGCTGCCCCATCTCGGTCGCCAGCGTCGGCTGGTAGCCGACGGCGCTCGGCATGCGCCCGAGCAGCGCCGAGACCTCGGAGCCCGCCTGGACGAAGCGGAAGATGTTGTCGATGAAGAGGAGCACGTCCTGGCCCTCGTCGCGGAAGTACTCGGCCATCGTCAGCCCCGAGAGGCCGACCCGCAGCCGCGCTCCCGGCGGCTCGTTCATCTGCCCGTAGACGAGCGCGACCTTGTCGATCACGCCGGACTCCTCCATCTCGAGCATGAGGTCGTTGCCCTCGCGCGTGCGCTCGCCGACGCCCGCGAACACCGAGACGCCGCCGTGCTGCATCGCGACGTTGTGGATCAGCTCCTGGATCAGGACCGTCTTGCCGACGCCGGCGCCGCCGAAGAGGCCGACCTTGCCGCCCTTGATGTAGGGCGCGATCAGGTCGACGACCTTGAGGCCGGTCTCGAAGATCTCGACGGTGGGCGACAGGTCACGGAAGCTCGGCGGATCGCGGTGGATCGGCCACCGCTCTGCTCCCTCGACGGCCGGCTTCTCGTCGACCGGCTCACCGATGACGTTCCAGATCCGCCCGAGCGTCGGCGCACCGACGGGCACGGAGATCGGCGCGCCCGTGTCGACGACGGCCGCGCCACGCGCGAGCCCGTCCGTCGAGTCCATGGCGACGGCCCGCACGCGGTCGTCCCCGAGGTGCTGCTGCACCTCGGCCACGAGCGTCGTGCCGTTCGGCATCGAGATGTGGATTGCGCTGAGGATCTCGGGCAGCGCGTGCGGGAAGACGGCGTCGAGGACGACGCCCTTGATTTCGATCACGGACCCCGTGCTCGTGCTCGTCTGGTCAGGCATGTGGCTCCTGCATGCGGATCGCTGTCGGTGACGGGCGCAGAGCTACGCGGGCCCCGCGCCGCGGCCGCAGTCTACCGAAGGTCGCCCGCAGGGACGGGAGGGAACCACCTGCTGTCCGGCCCCGTCTCGTCCGCGCCTCGACACGCTCGGCGTGATCGAGCCGTCAGGTGTCCGAGGTGACGAACGTCGGGTGGACGATCATGTCCTCGATCGCTCCGGCCGTCGCCCGCCGGGCCGCTCAGCCGACCTGCGGGAGCGGGGTCGCGGCGATCGGCGCCCAGTAGTCGACGAGCCAGCGGAGCTTGTCCCCGTTGCCGACCGCGCGGAGACCGATGTAGAACGCCTGTGGCTCTGCGTCGGAGCCCTTCCCGGGAACGAGCGCGACCTGGAGGACGACGCGCCGCTCCGTCGACTCGTCGACGGCGAACGACGCCCCCTCGAGGCTGTCCGTCGGGTAGTAGACGATGGGGATGTTCCCGGTCAGCCACTCCTCGTACGTGCAGTCGCAGTCGCGCTTCATGGACGGGTGCGCGAGCTGCCACGCCTTCTTCAGGTCCTCGCGCCCGGCCCCGGCGAGGATGAACTCACCGGCGACCTTGCGCGCCTCAGAGGGCACCGGGAGCGGCTTCGGCGCCTCCGGCGTGAACGACGCTCCGTCGGGCAACTCCTGGGCCTGGGTCTCGGAGGCCTGTGTCCCGGCGTCGTCGGAGCTGCCGAGCCTCACCGTGATGAAGGCGATCACACCGGCGACGAGCACGAGGGCGGACACCCACATGAAGGCGCGGACGACTGCGGACGAGCCGGGCTTGCTCACGTCGGTAAGGGTAGACGACGGCCCGGCACCGTATGTTGCGGCCCCTTTAACCCAGCCGGCGTCATCGGTTGCGACGGACGAGCAGGAAGAGGAGCGGCACGAAGGCGATCGCCGCGAGCGGCGGTGCGAGCTCGACCGACCGCAGCTCTCGCCCCTGCACCTCTGCGGGGCCCCCGCCCGTGAGCCGCTTCACGGCGCCCGCGAGCTCCCGGACCTCCCCCTCCGCGAACAGCAGGCCCCCGACCGCTCCCGCGGCGCGACGGATCGTGCCGGGGGCGGTCGGGTCCGGCTTGTAGCTCTGCTCCGGCGCGCCGTCCGGCCCGAAGAGCGCCTCGTCGGGACGCCACACGTGCACGAACATGGCCGACACGCGTCCGTCCTCGAGCCGTTGCCGGAGCGTCGCGAGATCGACGGGGATCGTCTCCCCGTCGGTGAAGACGACGGCGACTCGTCGAGCCGTGGACTGCCGATAGAAGGCGAGACGACCGAGCTCCCCGAGCGCGAGCAGGGCCGTCGCCCGACGGGCACGACGGTCGGGCGGAGGCCGCTCGATGTCGATCGCCCGGTCGGCGACGGCCGCGAACGCGTTCTCCCCCAGCGTCGGGAACAGATGAGGCAGGACGCGGTCGGTGACCGACGCCAGCCCGACACGGATCTCCGGCATCGCGACCCGCAGCTCCTTCGCCATCACCCGGGCCCGCTCGAGGCGGGTCGCCTCCGACGGCGCACGCCGGGCCTGCATCGACCGCGTGATGTCGAGCACGACGATCACCTCGACGCCCTCCCGACCCTTCTTCTCCGCGAGCCGCGACACCACCGGCTGCGCCGCCGCCAGTGCGAGCAGCACGGAGACGGCGACGACCGGCACGACGTCGAGCAGGATCCGCGACCGCGGCGCCGGCTCGAGCCCGAGACGCGCGCACAGCTCCTCCGCGCGCCGCGCTGCGCGCACCCGCATCCACACGACGACGACGCCGACGAGGCCGACGAGGGCCGCCATCGGGGTCAACAACGAGACGCGCACGACCCGCGCGCCCTAGAGGCCGCCGCCCGACGTCGAGGCACCGGAGCCCGAGTCGGGGTTCGGCGAGCGGGCGTCGCCGCCTTCGCCCTGCGCGGCGCCGGCGCGACGCAGCAGCTTCAGGCTGAGCTCGAGGTCGTAGATCGCATCGGCGTTCGCAGGGTCGAGCGTCGTCGCCTGCTTGAACAGGTCGATCGCCCTCCGGGCGAACACCTCCCGCTGCACCGGCGAGTTCCGCGCCTCCTCGAGCAGCAGGGCGCCGCGGAGGACGAGCAGCTGCGCGCGTCGCACGGGGTCGTCCGTCTCGTCCGCGACGCGCGCCACCTCGCGCTCCGCTCCGCTGCGGGTCGTCACGTCGTCGAACTTGAGGATCGGCGCGCGCGGCTTGCTCGCCCAGAACTGCTGCACCGCACGCCGGTACTCGAGGTCGTCGCCCACCCCGAGCAGCGACCTCGAGACGGCCGCCGGGAAGAGCGTCTCGGGAGCCCACGTCCGAGTGGTGTCGGTTCCCGTGACGTACGCGGCATCCGAGCGATCGATCTCGTCCTCCCAGCGCAGGAGATCGGCTGCGAGCATCGTGAGGGCGACGGACCCGACGAGCAGCACGCCCACGACGACACCGCCGATCGCGGACCGCAGGCGACCGGAGACGGTCATCGGGCGACTCTCCAGTCCAGACGTCCGAGCAGCCGCTCCGAGGCCGCGAGCACGAGGAGGAGCGCTGCGATCGCGATCACGAGGGCCGTGGGGAAGGCGCCGACGAGCGACTGACGCTCCTCGACGTCCGTGTTGCCCAGGAGCTCGGCGCGCTCGACGAGGGTCTCCTCCCCGGCGATTCGCACGAACAGCGAGCGGTCGTCGGGCTGTGGGAACAACGGGATCACCCGGAGCGTGATCCCCTCGCGCTGGTACGTCGTGATCTCCTCGACGAGCTGCGAGGTGTCGAAGCCCGAGTTGTCGAGATCGCTGAGGAGCGTGACGGAGAGCCGCCGGTCACCGTCGCGCTCGATCATGCGGCGGGCCTCGGCGAGTCCGGTCGAGATGCGCGTTCCGCCCCGGAATGTCTGCGACCACGGGCTGTTCAGGGACGTGGCGGTCGGCCGCTGCCCGCTCGGCCGTCCCGGGAACCCGGAGCGCCGGCCGTCGGGCTCCGGCGTCGCCCGGGGCGCGAAGAACGGCAGGAGCGGACGGAGCTCCTCGCTTCGCGTGTCGGGAGGCAGCATCTCGTAGGCGGTGTCGGAGAACACGACCAGCCCCACGCGCCCCTCGGTCTCCGAGAGCGTCTTCAGCACGCGATGGGCGCGTTGCGCCTTCTGCTGGTCGACGCTCGTCGAGAGGTCGAGCACGACGACGCCGCCGCTGCCGGTCGCGAAGTAGCTCGTCGGCAGCGGCTCGAGGCCGCGAGAGAGCACGACGACGACCGCAAGCAGGCCCAGCGCGGCCAGCGCGAGCCCCACCCGGAGCGCCGTCGTGCGGTGCCGTGCGGCGTCCAGCTCGCCCGGGACGGAGGTCGGGATCGCCTTCGACCGCAGCCTCTCCGGTGCCGGGATCACGCAGTGCCTCCGCCGTCGAGGGCCACAGTCGAGCGCCTCGAGAGATCGTCGACGTCGTCGGCAGTCGATCCTGCCGCACTCCACGCGAGGACGCTCGCGTCCGCCGCGAGCTGGTGGAGGCCGACTGCCTCGAGCTCGCGCGACACGCGCTCCAGCGCGCGACGCCGCGTCCCGGTGTCGCCGTTCACGGACGCCGCACGCGCGGTGTCGAACGCACGCTCGAGCGGTGAGCGCATCGAGGCCGCAGGGCCCTCCTGCTCGAGCTCGTCCCTCCCGGGACGCCACAGTCGCCATGCCAGCCAGGCCGCCAAGGCCGCGACGAGGAGCGCGGCGACGAGCAGCACGGCGGCGGCGGCGAGCGGCGAGGCGCGGTAGCCGGGCTCTGCGAGCGTGGCGCTGTTCGCCCGCCAGCGGATGTCGCTCACCGCCGTGTCGGGCACGCGGCCCGTGACCCGGATCGGCGACCAGTCGAGCACCTCGACGGCGACTCCCTGACTTCCCCGGAACCGGTACAGGACGCGGCCGAGCGGGAACTCGATCGTGTCCGTGCCCGCCGTCGGGTCGCACCCCTCCCGCACGCAGCGGAGGGGGTACGTGAACCGGATGCGCGAGGTCGCCCCCGCATCGCTCCGCTCGACCGTCTCCGTGCCGTCGAGCTCGTACGGGGCGAAGTCGGTGTCGACGCGCACGCTCGCCGGATCGACCGATCGGTTGTCGACGACGACGTCGACGTGCGCGACGACCGGGTCGCCGAACGTGTGCGCATCGGGGACGACCGTCCCGGTCGCCGTCACCGCCTCTGCGGGCGGCCCCCCGACGCCGGTGTCGTCGTCCCCCGCGAGCCAGAGCATTCCCACCGCGACGCCCGCGACGATCGCGAGCACGACCTGCGGCAGGAGGATGGCTGCGCGTCTCATACGGCGTGGCTCCATGTCGCCTGGCGCTCTACCGACCACGAGAGGAACGCGTCGAAGACGTGCTCGACACCGTCCGACGAGAGCAGCACGGGCTCGATCCCGAGCGAGCGGACGTCGCCGAGCAGCCGGTCACGGCGCTCCTCGTGCTCGGCCCGCAGCCTCGACGACTCCCCGTCCAGGAGGCGCACGAGCCGTAGCTTCCCGTCCACCCCCGCGAGCGGGAGCACGACACCGTCGACGGATGGGAAGCTCTGCTCCCAGATCGGATCCTGCACGACGACGGGCACGACGTCCCAACCACGGTCGACGGCGGCCTCCCAGGCGTCCACCGGCGGTGGGTCGAGGAAGTCCGAGATCACGAAGACGAAGCTCGCGGACGGGACGGCCCGTCGGTGCGCCGAGAGGAACTCGAGCGCCACGGCGGCACCCGGCGGCTCGCGCCCGGGCTCGTGGCCCAGGGCGTAGTCGACGAGGGCATGGGAGCCGCCTCGGCTGCCGGGCGGTGACCACCCGACGACGCCGGGCTCGCGCCCGTACTCCAGGAAGCCGGCCAGGCCGCGTGCCTCCGCGACCGAGTCCGTGATCAGGCGCGCCGCGATCCCCGCCGCGCTCTCCTTGCGCAGCCACGGAAGCTCGGGCGGGCAGAGCGTCATCTCCGGGCGCACGTCGGTCACGACGACGACACGGGGGGCCTCGTCGGCGAAGTGCTCGCGCACCACGAACTCGTCGGAGTCGCGGGCGGAGGAGAGACGACCGGACGCGGCCCAGTCGATCCGATCCGGGTCGTCCCCGGGAACGTAGGCCCGCGACCCGGCGACGTCCGTCCCCGTACCGCGGCGGGCACCGCGCATCGAGCCGAAGGCGAGCCCGACGAGCCGCCGCCGGGGGACGAGGGGAAAGGTGAGGCTGCCGTAGCTCACGGCGACGCGGCCTCGAGCTCCCCGTCGCCGCCGTCCTCGGGCCCGTCCCCGAGCACGGGCGGCGGCGCCAGCTCGAAGCACTCGCTGCGGAACGATGCGAGCGCGGAGGCCATGCCGTACTGGCGGGCCTCTGCGAGCTTCGCCGGCGTGAACACGACGCGATGCCCGAGCACCGGCACGAAGAGGCGCTCGATGTCCGCCGGCACCACGTAGTCGCGCTCGTGGAGGAGCGCCCACGCGCGCGCGGCGCGCTCGAGCGCCAGGCTCCCGCGCACGGACGCGCCCACCGCCGTCGACCCGGCGATCCTCGTCGCGTGGACGAGCTCGACGATCCACCGGGCGAGCAGCGCGTCGATGTACACGTCGGCGACGGCCTGCTGCAGGAACGCGACGTCGTCGACGTCGACGACCGGCTGGAGGGAGGCGAGCGGGTGCTCGACCCGCTGGTCGTCGATCACCCGGAGCTCCTCGTCGACCGACGGGTAGCCGAGGGAGGTCTTCAGGAAGAACCGGTCGAGCTGTGCCTCCGGGAGGGGGAACGTGCCCTCGTACTCGATCGGGTTCTCCGTCGCGAGCAGCAGGAACGGGCGAGGGAGCGCGCGCGTGACCCCGTCGACCGTGACCTGACGCTCGGCCATCCCCTCGAGCAGCGCGGCCTGCGTCTTCGGCATCGCGCGGTTGATCTCGTCCACGAGCACGACGTTCGCGAAGATCGGGCCCTGCCGGAACTCGAAGTCGCGACTGCGCTGGTCGTAGACCGTGAGGCCGATCACGTCGCTCGGCTGCAGGTCCGGGGCGCACTGGACGCGCGAGCCGATCGACCCGGCGATCGACCCGGAGATCGCGCGGGCGAGGACCGTCTTCGCCGTCCCCGGCACGTCCTCGAACAGCACGTGGCCGCCGCAGGCGAGGGCCGCGAGCACGAGCGTGATCTCGTCCCGCTTGCCGTGGACGACGGTCTCGACGTTGGCGAGCAGGCGGTCACCGACGACGGCCGCCCGAGCGAGGTCGGTCTGAGGGCTCGGCACGGCTTCCACGCCGGTCAGTGTAGACCCCGCCTCGCGCCCCACCCGCGCGTCCTCCGCGCCGCTGGCGCTACCCGGGCACGGCCGGCAGGGCCGGCTTCGCCTCGCCGAGGGGATCGGATCCCGATCCCGGGAGCACGGGGATATCGCCGTTCCGGACGGCGTCACCACGGAGGGCGCGCAGGCTGTCGGTCGCGAGCTCGTCGGAGAGCGACGCAGCCAGCAGCGCTTCCTCGCCCGTGTGGTCGATGACCGGGCCGCCCGACAGCACGACGGAGCCGACGCCCACGGCGACGAGCGCGATCGACGCGGCCTGCACCGCGACGCGGAGTCGCAGCGGGCGCCGTCGGCGGGGCAGGGTCACGACTCGGTGGTTCTCCTCGAACGGCGCCTGCCGCAGCGACGTGGTGATCCACGCGACCTCGGCCTCGAACGCCGCACACGAGGCGCACTGTCCAACGTGCGCCTGCACGAGGGACTGCTGGAGCTGGGGCAGCTCGCAGTCCTGGGAGCGCGAGATCAGCTCGCGGGCACGATCGCACGAGTCACGATGACGGGCCGTCACACGAGTTGAGACGCCCGATCACCGTCGGAGTTAGCCGACGCCGCGCCGACCGGCGACCGGCGACCGGCGGCGCCTAGACGAATCCGACGCGGGAGTCGGCGAGGATGCCGAGCGCGATCAACGCCAGGCCGATCGCGAGGAAGAGCCACGCCGTCCCGAGCGCGTCCGCCCGCTCCTCACTCGTCGCGCGCCGGACGCCCCTGGAGGAGACGCCGATGCCGAACAGGCCACCGACCGCGTCGCGCTCCTCATCGTCCCGGGACGAGCGCGGCCGCAGCGGGCCGCGGACACCAGCGAAGAAGCCGAGGACGATCAGGAAGCAGCCGACGACGTAGAAGCCGGTCGCGAGCGCGCGATCGAGCCCGGATCCGAGGAGCGCCCCGACGGCCAGCGACACGACGGCCGTGAGGCCTGCGAGGACACCGACGAGCGTGACGATCCTCTTCGCGGCGTCACGCACGGCTCATCCGGGCCGTTGGCTCATCTCCTTGCGGGACATCGGCCACCTCTCGAGGGGATAGTGGCAGGCGACGACGTGTCGGCGCCCGACCTCGCGGAGCGGCGGTGCGTCGACGTCGCAGCGCCCCTCGTGGAACCGGGGGCAGCGGGGGTGGAAGTTGCACGCCTCGGGCGGATTGATCGGGTTCGGCACGTCTCCCTCGAGGACGATCGGCTGCCTGGTGCGACCGACGTCCGGGTTCGCGACCGGGACGGCACTGAGGAGCGCACCCGTGTACGGGTGCTTCGGGTTGGCGTAGAGCTCGTCCCGCTCCGCCAGCTCGGCCGCCTTGCCGAGGTACATCACCATCACGCGATCGGAGATGTGGCGCACGACGTTGAGGTCGTGGGCGATGAAGACGTACGTGAGGCCGAACTCCTGCTGGAGGTCCTTGAGGAGGTTGAGGATCTGGGCCTGCACCGACACGTCGAGCGCGGAGACCGGCTCGTCGAGGAAGATGAGCTTCGGGTTCACGGCGAGCGCGCGGGCGACGCCGATGCGCTGCCGCTGCCCGCCGGAGAACTCGTGCGGGAAGCGGTTGTAGTGCTCGGGGTTGAGACCGACGACCTCGAGCAGCTCCTGCACCCGCCGCTTGCGGTCGGTGTTGGTCCCGATGTCGTGGAGCTCGAGGGCCTCGCCGATGATGAAACCGACGCGCTTGCGCGCGTTGAGCGACGCGTACGGATCCTGGAAGACCATCATCATGTTGCGGCGGAGCGGTCGCATCTGCTTGCGCGAGAGCCCGGTGATGTCCTTTCCCTGGAGGACGATCCGCCCGCTCGTCGGCTCCAGGAGCTTGAGGATGCAGCGCACGAGCGTCGACTTCCCACACCCCGACTCGCCGACGATCCCCAGCGTCTCGCCCTCGTGCAGGGCGAAGGAGACGCCGTCGACCGCCTTCACCGCCGCGATCTGCTTCTGGAAGACGATGCCGCGGGTGACCGGGAAGTGCTTCGTCAGGTTCTCGACGACGAGGAGCTCGTCGCCGGTCGTCTCGATCCCGAGCTCCGCGCTCGCCTGGTCGGCGGTCGTCACGGCGACGCACCCGCCTCGTAGATCGCTCCCAGCAGCTGGCTCGCCTCTCGCTGCTTGACCGCCGTGTCGAGGAAGCAGGCGTCCTCGTGCCCCGGGTCGCCGGGCACCGGCTCCGACGCCGGCACTTTCTCGTGGCAGGTCGCCATCGCGTACGGGCAGCGCGGGTGGAAGCGGCAGCCGGCCGGGGGCCGCAGCAGCGACGGGGGCTGCCCCGGAATCTGGACGAGGCGGTCGACGTTCACGTCGAGCCGGGGCAGGGAGCCCATCAGGCCCCAGGTGTACGGGTGTCGGGGCTGCTTGAAGATCGACGCGACCGACCCGCGCTCGACGATCCTCGCCGAGTACATGACGATCACGTCGTCGGCCGTCTCCGCGACGACGCCGAGGTCGTGGGTGATCATGATGATCGCCGACCCGAACTCCCGCTGGAGGTCCTTCAGCAGCTGGATGATCTGCGCCTGCGTCGTCACGTCCAGTGCCGTTGTCGGCTCGTCGGCGATCACGATGTCCGGGTTGTTGATGAGCGCCATTGCGATCATCACGCGCTGGCGCATCCCGCCCGAGAACTGGTGTGGATAGTCGTCGATGCGCCGATCGGCGCGCGGGATCCCGACGGCCTCGAGCATCTCGAGGGCACGGGCGCGGGCGTCCTTCCGGGAGACGTCCTTGTGCAACAGCACCGACTCGGCGAGCTGGCGGCCGATCGTGTGCACGGGGTTGAGCGACGTCATCGGGTCCTGGAAGATCATCGCGATCTCGGCGCCGCGGATCTCGCGCATCCGGCGGCTGCCGGCCGTGAGGAGGTTCTCTCCCTTGTAGAGCACCTCGCCCGACGAGGACGAGAGCTTGGGGTCGTTCAGCCGCATTACCGTGAGGCAGGTGACGCTCTTCCCGCAGCCCGACTCGCCGACGATGCCGAGCACCTGGCCGGGCTCGACGGTGAAGCTGACGCCGTCGACGGCGTGGACGACGCCGTCGTCGGTGTGGAACTGCGTCCGCAGGTCGCGGACATCGAGGAGGGGGGCCACCGTCGTCGTCCTCAGGTGAGGCGGATCCTCGGGTCGATCCAGGCGTAGATGAGGTCGACGAAGAGGGTGAAGACGATGATCGCGATCGCGCCGAAGAGGACGACGCCTTGGAGGACGGGGAG
>NZ_DBNHWK010000068.1:0-59316 GCF_057140465.1 Gaiella sp. | reverse complement strand
TCAGACGTCCCACGCGCCCGCGAGCAGGCGCGGGACGACGTGGTCGAGGATGCGCAGCGTCATCCCCCAGAGCACGTGGCCGTCGACGTCGATCCCGTCGACCTCGATCGGCTCGGGAAAGCGACGGGACGTGAACGGGAGCGTCGTGCGCCCGGCCGGATCGGCCAGCTCCTCGACGCTCGGGGTGAGCACGCCGACGATCTCCACCTCCTGCAGCACGAACGTCGGGGGCTGCCGGAGCCGGGCGAGGTACGGGGCGACCCGGTACCCCGTCGCGCGCGTCGCGACGCGCGGGAGGGCGCCGAGAACGGTGACCGCGTCCGGGTCGAGCCCGATCTCCTCCCGTGCCTCGCGCAGCGCGGTCGCGCGCAGGTCGGCGTCTTCGGGCTCGGGTCGACCGCCGGGGAGCCCGATCTGCCCGCCGTGGAGCCCCCCGTCGTCGGCCCGCACGACGAGGACGATCCGGAGGACGCCGTCCCCGTCGCGGTAGACGGGGACGAGGACGGCCGCCTCCCGCATCGCGTCCGGCGCCGTCACGGCGCGGGCGACTCGAGCGCGAGCAGGTCGTCGACCGTCTCGCGGCGTCGGATCAGCCGTGCCCGGCCGTCGGCGACGAGCACGGCCGCCGGCCGACCGACGCCGTTGTAGTTGGACGCCATCGCGAGCGTGTACGCACCGGTCGCCGGGACGGCGAGGAGGTCGCCGGGGCGAGGGGCCGGCAGCGCGACGTCGTCGATCAACACGTCCCCCGACTCGCAGTGCATGCCGGCGACGCTCACGACCTCGTCGGCCGGCTCGTCGGCGCGCGCGGCGGACACCGCCGTGTAGCGGGCGTCGTAGAGCTGCGGGCGCGGGTTGTCGGACATGCCGCCGTCGATCGCGACCCACGTGCGGCCGGGAAGGCGCTTGACCGTGATCACGCGGTACAGCGTCACGCCGGCCGGGCCGACGAGCGAGCGCCCGGGCTCGAGCCACACCTCCGGCTCCGGGAGCCCCGCGGCGACGAACGCGGCGCGGGCGGTGGTCGCCGCCGCCGCGGCGAGCTCGACGGCGTCGGTCACCCGCTCGTCGGAATGGTGGCGGATCCCGAAGCCACCGCCGAGGTCGGCCACGCGCGCCGTCCAGCCGAGCTCCGTCCGGCACCGCCCGGCGAACGCGGCGAGGCGCCCGATCGTCTCCTCCTGGGCGTCGAAGTCCGCCATCTGCGAGCCGACGTGGACGTGCAGCCCGAGCATCTCGATCCCGGCGTCGAGCCCCTCGGCGAGGAGCGCGAGCGCCTGGTCGGGCGGGAGACCGAACTTCGAGCCGTGATGGCCCGTGCGGATCGCCTCGTGGGTGTCGGCGTCGACGCCGAGCGTGACCCGTACGAGCGCGCGCCCGACCCCGGCAGCGGCGGCGAGGCGGGCCTCGTCGGGCGCGTCGAGCACGACGAGCCCTCCGGCCGCCGCCGCGGCGGCCAGGAACCGCTCGTCCTTCGCGTTCCCGTGGACGACGACCTCGTCACCCGCGATCCCGGCCGCCCGTGCGAACGCGAGCTCCCCGATCGACGCCACGTCGGCCCCGGCGCCCTCCTCGCGGAGGAGCCGCAGGAGCGCGACGTTCGCGAAGGCCTTCGTCCCGAAGAACGTCCTCCCGGGCGTGATCGCGGCCGCGAGGGCGCGGGCACGCGCCCGGAGGGTCTCCTCGCAGTAGACGACGAGCGGTGTCCCGTGCTCCGACGCGAGCGTCTCGGCAGCGACCCCGCCGAGGGCGATCGACCCGCGATCGACCCGTGTCGAGTCGGGGAAGAGATCGATCATCCGCCGCGGGCGACACCGAGTCGCGCGGCCGCCGACCCATCGTGCACGCTCGTCCGGTTCGCCCCTGCGTGACCCACGTCGGCGACGGTACCACCTGATAGCCTGTGGCCCGATGTGTCAGCGTCTTCCGTAGTCGAGGGAGGAAACGCGGCGATGCCGCGGCGACTCCCCCTGAGCCTCTCCCGCGAGAGGCTTTTTCGTTCCTGAGGCCGAATCCACGAGGAGAGATGGAGCGCTACGACCCGCAGGCGATCGAGGCGAAGTGGCAGCGCGTCTGGGAGGACGAGCAGGCGTTCGTCGTGCCGAACCCGGAGCCCGGAACGCCGGCCGACGAGCAGACGACGTACGTGCTCGAGATGCTGCCCTACCCCTCGGGCGAGCTCCACATGGGGCACGTGTTCAACTACACGCTCGGCGATGTCTTCACCCACGTCCGCCGCCGGCAGGGGATGCGCGTCCTGCGCCCGATGGGCTACGACGCCTTCGGCCTGAACGCCGAGAACGCTGCGATCCGCGACGGCGGGCATCCGCGCACGATCACCACGACGAACATCGAGACGATCCGCCGGCAGATGCGGCGGATGGGCTGGGCGATCGACTGGTCGCGCGAGGTCTCCACGTGCGAGCCCGACTACTACCGCTGGACGCAGTGGCTCTTCCTGCGCTTCTACGAGCGGGGCCTCGCCTATCGCAAGGAGGCCCCGGTCAAGTGGTGCCCGAACGACCAGACCGTCCTCGCCAACGAGCAGGTGATCGACGGCCTCTGCGAGCGCTGCGGCGCGGAGGTCGAGTCGCGCAGCCTCACCCAGTGGTTCTTCAGGATCACCGACTACGCCGACGCGCTCCTCGAGGAGATGGCCCTGCTCGAGTCCTGGCCGGAGCGCGTCCTCACGATGCAGCGCAACTGGATCGGCCGCTCGGAGGGGGCGCGCGTCGTCTTCACGGTCGAGGGGAGCGGGGAGGAGCTCCCTGTCTTCACGACCCGCCCGGACACGCTCTTCGGCGCCACCTTCTTCGTGCTCGCGCCGGAGCACCCGCTCGTCCCCGACCTCGTCGCCGGAGGCGAGCACGAGGAGGAGGTGCTCGCATACGTGAGGCGCACGGCCGGCAGGTCGGCGGTCGAGCGAGAGACGAAGGAGAAGGACGGCGTCTTCACGGGGCGCTACGCGGTCAACCCGGTCAACGACGAGCGCATCCCGATCTGGGTCGCCGACTACGTGCTCGTCGAGTACGGCACCGGTGCGATCATGGCCGTGCCCGCCCACGACGAGCGAGACCACGCGTTCGCCGAGACCTACGGGCTCGAGATCCGCCCGGTGGTCGAGCCGGCGGACGGCTCCGCGGTCGAGCTGCCCTGGACGGACAAGACGGACGCCGCCCGCTCCGTCAATTCGGCGCAGTTCTCGGGGCTGCCGACCCCCGAGGCGCTGTCCGCGATCGTCGCGTGGCTCGCGGAGACCCGGCGGGGCGAGGCGACGATCGGGTATCGCCTGCGCGACTGGCTCCTCTCGCGCCAGCGCTACTGGGGTTGCCCGATCCCGATCGTCCACTGCGAGGCCTGCGGGATGGTGCCCGTGCCCGACGACGAGCTCCCGGTCGAGCTGCCCTTCGTCGAGGACTACAAGCCGAAGGGTCGCTCGCCGCTCGCGACGGCCGAGGAGTGGCTGCACACGACGTGCCCGTCGTGCGGCGGGCCCGCGCTGCGCGAGACCGACACGATGGACACGTTCGTCGACTCGTCCTGGTACTTCCTGCGCTACACCGACGCCCGGAACGAGACGGCGCCCTTCGACCGCCGTCTCGCCGACTACTGGATGCCTGTGCGCCAGTACATCGGCGGGATCGAGCACGCGGTGCTGCACCTGCTGTACGCGCGGTTCTTCACGAAGGTGCTGAACGACCTCGGGCTGCTCGGCGTGCGCGAGCCGTTCGCGCGGCTGTTCACGCAGGGGATGATCTACCGCTTCGGCGCGAAGATGTCGAAGTCGAAGGGCAACGTCGTCGCGCCGGACGAGGCGATCGAGCGCTACGGCGCAGACGCGCTGCGGCTGTACATCCTCTACATGGGCCCCGCCGAGGCGGACAAGGAGTGGCAGGACGAGGGGATCGACGGGACGGCGCGGTTGCTCGACCGGATCTGGCGCCTGGTGCTCGAGGTCGCCGACGACGGACCGGTCGACGTGCCCGGCGACGGAGAGCTGATCCGCGCGTCGCACCGCACGATCGCGAAGGTGTCCGACGACGTCCTGCGCCGCTTCCAGTTCCACACGCCGATCGCGGCCCTCTTCGAGCTCGTCAACGAGACGTACCGGGCGAAGGACGACCCTGCCCGCGCCGGCGAGGTGCGGTTCACCACGGAGACGGTGCTCTCGCTGATCCAGCCCTACGCTCCGCACATCGCCGAGGAGCTGTGGTCCGTCCTCGGCGGAACGCGCCTCTGGGAGCGGCCGTGGCCCGAGCCCGACCCGGCGCTGCTCGAGCAGGAGACGGTGGAGGTCGTGTTCCAGGTGAACGGCAAGGTGCGCGACCGGGTGCAGGTGCCGGCGGGGACGTCCGAGGACGAGCTCGTCGCGCTCGCGCTCGCCTCCGACCGTGTGCGTGCGCACCTCGACGGCGGGGAGCCACGGCGCACGATCGTCGTCCCCGACAAGCTCGTGAACATCGTCGTCTAGGGCCGCGGCGGGGCATCGCCCGCCGCACCACGCGAGGTGGTCGAAGAGCGCCCGTGGTGGGTGCCCGGGCCGACTCGGCGCAGACGGTGGAGGCGGGGCGGCACCGACGTCGTCCCGGGCACGGATTCGGCACGAAGCAGGCCCACAGCCGTGACGTGCGTGGGGCGACGCTGGGCCCATGCTCTCCGTGACCCGCGCGCAGGTCGTCGGGCTCCTCGCTCCCGTGCTCGCGCTCCTCGTCTTCGTCGGGGCCCGTCACGTCCGATCGGGGTCGGCCGACGAGCAGCGCGTCGACGCCCTCCGGCCGGTCGTCGAGAACGTCCGTGGGGCCGACGGTCGACGCCTCGTCGTCCACGTGGTCGGCGCCGTCCGCCGTGCGGGCCTCTACCGGCTCGCCGACGGGGCCCGCATCGACGATGCGATCAGGCGTGCGGGCGGTGCCACGCCGCGGGCGGACCTGGCGCTCGTCAACCTCGCGGCGCCGCTCGTCGACGGCCAGCAGGTGATCGTCCCCGCCCGTCGGCGACCGGCCGGTGGGGACACCGTGGGAGCCCGGCCGGAGGGCGCTCTCCCCGGGGCCCCCGCGGCGATCAGCCTCGCAACCGCGACGCTCGAGCAGCTCGACACGCTCCCGGGGATCGGGCCGGTGACGGCGCAGCGGATCGTCGACTGGCGCCAGGCCCACGGCCCGTTCTCGTCGGTCGACGACCTCGACGCGGTCCCGGGCATCGGAGAGGCACGGATCGAGCAGCTGCGCGACCTCGTGACACCATGACGCCGTCGTTCGGTGCCAGACGGTGGCCGACGTTGCTGCTGCTCGCAGGATGTGTCGGGCTCGCACTCCCGGCCTTCTGGTCGCCGCCGGCTGCACTCGCGATCGCGCTCGGCGTCCTGGCTGGGGCCGTGGCGATCGCAGCTCCCCGGGGAGCCGCGAGGTTGCTCTGCGTCGCGGTCGCCCTCGGGGCGGTCGGGCTCGCCTGGGGCGGACTGCGCATGGACGACCTCGGGCGGAGCTCCCTGCGCCATCGGGTCGGTGAGTCGGCGAGCGCTCGGCTCGTCGTGACGTCCCCCGGGCGCCCGTGGGGCCGGTCGACACGGGTCTTCGCGGACCTCGTGCGGTTCGGCTCCGACCACCTCCGCGAACGCGTCCTCGCCGAGCTCCCGGACGAACGGGCGCCTCCCCGTGGGGCGATCGTCGAGATCGTGCGCGCGCGGCTGCGGGCGCCGCGCGGGCCCGAGACCGGCTTCGACGAGCGCGCCTGGCTCACGCGGCGAGGGATCAGCGTCGTCGCTCGCGTGGACGGGATGCGCGTCGTCGGCCGGCGGGGCGGGATCGGAGGCGTCGCCGATCGGCTGCGCGCGCACGTCGAGCACGCGCTCTCCCTCGGCGTGAGCGGTGAGCGGAGAGCCTTGCTGCGCGGGATCGTCCTCGGCGACGACGGCGACCTCGGGCCGGCGCTCCGGGACGACTTCCGCGCGTCGGGGCTCGCCCACCTCACAGCCGTCTCCGGGCAGAACGTCGCGATCGTCGCGCTCGGTCTCACGGCACTGTCGTGGCTGGTCGCGGTCGGCCGTCTGGGGGCACAGGTGGTCGCGGTCGCGGGCATCCTCGGGTACGCGCTCGCCGTCGGCTGGGAGCCGTCGGTGGCCCGGGCGACGGTCGCCGGAACGGTCGCGTGCGTCGCCGTGCTGGGGTCGCGTCGCAGCGACGGGTGGCACGCGCTCGTGCTCGGCGCCGTGCTCCTGCTGGCCTGGCGCCCGACCACCGCCCTCGACCCGGGCTTCCAGCTGTCCTTCGCCGCGGTCGCTGCGATCCTCGTGACCGTGCCGCGCGTCCAGGCGGTCGCCGCGGGCTACCCGCCGATCGCCCGTCCCGTCGTGTGGGCGGCGGTCGCGCTCGCGTGCAGCGTCGCCACGGCGCCGATCGTGTGGCTCCATTTCGGATACGTCGCGGTCTGGTCGGTTCCGGCGAACGTCGCGGCGGAGCCGGCGATGCCGTTGGTGCTCGGGCTGGCGCTGACCGGCGCGATCCTCGAGCCCGTTCTGCCCGAGGCGACGACGGCGCTGTCGTGGCTCGCCGGTGAGGCGGCAGCGTGGATCGCGGCCTGTGCGCGCCTGTTCGCCCGCCTCCCGCAGGTCGAGGCGCACGCGGGAGCCGTCGTCGGGGCGCTCGTCGTCGGGGGGTTGGCGGTGTGGTGGGTGTCACGGCTGCCGCCTCACCGTCGACGGCAGGTGTCCGTGACCTCGGTCGCCGTCGCGATCGTCCTCGCCCTCGCCGTCGTCGTGACCCAGCGCTCACCGCGATGGGTTGCTCCGTCGGGCCTGCGCGTCACGTTCCTCGACGTCGGTCAGGGCGACGCGGTGCTCCTGGAGGCTCCAGGGGCTGCAGTGCTCGTGGACGAGGGCCCGCCCGAGGCGCGCGTCGACCGGCTGCTCCGGGACCGGGGGATCACATCGCTGTCGGCCCTCGTGCTGACGCACCCGCAGAGGGACCACGTCGGCGGGGCCGCGGATGTGATCCGGTCGCTCGCAGTCGAGCGCGTGCTCGAGCCCGGTCTCGCGGTGACGAGCGAGGATCGAGACCGGGCGCTCTCGGTCGCGCGCGAGCGGGGCTCCCCCGTGTCCGTCGTCCGGGCGGGAGACGAGTTCACACTGGGGCGTCTCCGGCTCCGTGTGCTCTGGCCGTCGTCGCCGGGCCGCGCAGACGAGGACCCCAACGAGAACGCGATCGTCATGCTCGCGAGCTTCGGCCGTGTCGACGTGCTGCTGACAGCGGACGCAGAGTCGAACGTCACGGCACGGCTTCCGCTCCGCTCCGTCGAGGTGCTCAAGGTGGCACACCACGGCTCCGAGGATCGCGGCCTGCCGGCCCTCCTGCGTGTGCTGCGTCCGACGGTCGCGGTCGTCTCCGTCGGTCGCCGCAACGAGTACGGTCATCCGCGCGAGGAGACACTCGCAGCTCTGCGCGCGGTGCCCGGTCTCCGCCTGCTCCGGACCGATCGCGACGGGGACGTCGTGATCGAGTCGGACGGTCGTCGGCTGACGATCTCGAGACGCCGCTAGGCTCCCTGCGTGAGCGTCGAGCTCGGGCCCGTGTACCTGATCACCGGTTCCGACCGTCCGAAGGTGGCGACGGCGCTCGAGAGGCTCCGGCGGCACTTCGTGCCGGAGTCGATCGAGCGGGTGGCGGCGCAGGAGTCGACGGGGGACGACGTCGTGGCGCTGTGCAACGCGGGGAGCCTCTTCGGCGGGCGGCGTCTCGTGATCGTGGACGACGTCGACGGACGGCCGAACGCGGAGGGGCAGCTTCGCGCCGCCTGGAAGGCAGCGGACGTCGATGCGGTCGTGGCGTACCTGGCGTCCCCTGCGCCCGATGCGGTGCTGGCGCTCGTCGCGCGAGGGCTTCGGCGCGACGCTCCGCTTGCCAAGGCGTGTGCGAAGGTCGGCGACGTGCTCGCCTACGACGTGCCCAAGGGGCGGTTGGCGGCATGGGTGAGAGAGCGGTTCAAGGCGCAGGGTGTCACGGCCGATCCCGACGCGTGTGCTGCGCTCGTGCAGCTCGTCGGTGACGACCTCCACGCGCTCGCCGCCGAGATCGACAAGATCACGACGTGGTCGGCCGGCGAGCCGGTCGGCGCGCTCGAGGTGGAACGCCTCGTGGCGGCGTCCGCGGACACGCCGGTGTACGCGATCACGGACGCCTGGGGCCGCCGCGATGTCGGCCGGGCGCTCGAGGCGGCGGAAGCGGCGCTCGAGCGCTCACCTCGCCCGGTCGCGGCGATGGTGCCGATGATCGCTGCACAACTCGCGCGGCAGGTGGGCGTCGTCCGGCGCGCACGCCACCTGGAGGAGCACGGGGTTCGTCCGAAGGACGCGATGAAGCAGCTCGGGGTCCGCTACGAGTTCCAGGCCCAGCGGGCGTTCGAGTTCGGGCGGAACTTCAGCGACGCGGAGCTGGACGCTGCGCTCGTCCGCGTGGCCGAGCTCGACCACGCGCTCAAGGGCGGCAGTCGGCTCCAGCCCGAGCTGGAGCTGCAGCGTGCGCTCGTCGACATCACCGCCGGGGCCCGCCGCGGCACGTAGGCCGATCCCGGGTCGCGGGCCGGCGCACCGGCCCGGGTCGAGTCCGGGACGCTAGACCGTCGCGAGCATCCGCGCGGCCTGCGACTTCTTCCGCGCCGCGGTGTTCCGGTGGAGCGCCCCGCGCGCGGCGGCGCGATCGATCATCCGGACGAGGTCACGGTGCTCGCTGGCGGCGAGCTCGGCGTCGCCGTCCGCCACGGCAGTCTCGAGCCGCTTCGTCAGCGTCTTGATCGTCGATCGATAGCGCAGGTTCTCGAGCCGCTGGCGTGCGGCGCTTCGGACTCGCTTCTCCTGCTGCTTGATGTTCGGCATACCGGTCCTGTGCGAGAGAAAGCCCGCTCCCGCGGGCGCGCAGATCGTATCAGGTTCGGGCCCCACCGCTGTGGCGCCCTGCCGCAGGGGGCCACCACTCCTCCACCCCGCTGTTCATGCTATCGAGCACACGCGCGCAGGCCTGTGCCATGCCTGTGCCGAAACTGTGTCGAATGGGCGGTTCACGACCTTCGGAGGACGATCGCGAGGAGCGGGCGGCGGCATCGCCGCCTCGCCGTCGGCTGGCTCGATCGACGGCGATCTTCTCCGCCGCCACCGGCCTCTCGCGCCTCCTCGGCCTCGTCCGGGAGATGGTCGCGGCCGCACTCTTCGGGGTCACGGGGCCGATCAACGCGTTCACCGTCGCCTTCCAGATCCCGAACCTCGTGCGCGCGCTCGTCGCCGACGCCGCCCTCACGGGGGCGTTCGTCCCCATCTTCAGCGGCCTGCTCGAGTCGGGTGACCGTCGCCGGGCCTGGCGCGTCGCGTCGACGATCTTCTGGCTGGTGCTCCTCGGGCTCGGCGGGCTGACGGCGCTCTTCATGCTCGCCGCCCCGCTCGTGATCGGGGTGTTCGGCGATCCCGGCGGCGACGTCGACCTCGCCGTCGGTCTCTCCCGGGTGCTCTTCCCGATCGTCGTCCTCCTCGGCCTCTCCGGGATCGTCGTCGGGATCCTCAACGCCTACGACCAGTTCACCGCGCCGGCGCTCGCCCCGGTCGCCTGGAACCTCGTGATCATCCTCGGCCTCGTGCTCGGCGTCCCCGCGACCGACACCGACAGCGCCGCCCTCTACCTGTACGCCGGCTCGATCGTGGTCGCCACGCTCGTCCAGTTCCTCCTGCCCGTGCCCTGGCTGCGTGGGCTCGACGGACGCCTGACCGTCGTCGTCGACTGGCGCGACCCCGCCGTCCGCCGCTTCTTCGCGCTGATGCTTCCGGTCACGATCACCCTCGGGCTGATCAACGTCAGCGCCGTCATCGGCACGCTCTTCGCGTCACGGCTGATCGACCCGGAGCTCGCGCCGGCCGCCATCGACAAGGCGTTCCGGCTGTACATGCTCCCGCAGGGGATGTTCGCGGTGGCCGTGACGACCGTCCTCTTCCCGACGCTGTCCCGCCTCTCGGCCCGGCGGGACATGGCCGGGTTCGGCCGCACGCTCGACATGGGGCTGCGGCAGGTCGCGTTCCTGCTCGTCCCCGCCGGCCTCGTGGCCGCGGTGCTCGCCGCGCCGATCGTCCGGCTCGTGTACGAGCGCGGCGAGTTCACCTCCGCGGACACGACCGTCGTCGCCGGGGCCCTCGCCGCCTTCTCCGTCGGGCTCGTCTTCAACGGCTGGATGCTGCTCTTCAACCGCAGCTTCTACTCGCTCCAGGCGAACTGGATCCCGACCGCCGTCGCCACCGGCACGCTCACCCTCAACGTCGTCCTCGACATCGCCCTCTACCGCGTGGGCGTCTGGGGGATCCCGCTCGCCACGTCCCTGTCCAATCTCGCCGGGGCGACGACGCTGATCGTGCTCATGCGCCGGCGTGTCGAGGACGTCCAGGAGCGGCGCACCGCTTCGAGCCTCCTCCGCATCGTCGCCGCCGCCGCGGCGCTCGCGGTCGTCGCGCTCGGCGTCTGGTGGGCGCTCGACGCCGCCCTCGGCCGGTCGCTCTGGGCGCAGGTCGTGTCGCTCGGCAGCGCGCTCGTCGCGGGAGGCCTCGTCTACCTCGGGGCCTGCCGCGCGCTCCACGTGCGCGAGCTCGATGCGTTGCTAGCGTTGCGACGACGCCCAACAGCGGCGAAATGACGTATGGACCAGGCCGACATCCGCAACTTCTCGATCATCGCCCACATCGACCACGGGAAGTCGACGCTGGCCGATCGCGTGCTCCAGCTCACGGACGCCGTGAGCGAGCGCGAGATGCGCGACCAGCTGCTCGACTCGATGGAGCTCGAGCGCGAGCGCGGGATCACGATCAAGGCCCAGGCGGTGCGCGTGCACTGGAAGGGCTACGAGCTCAACCTCATCGACACACCGGGCCACGTCGACTTCACCTACGAGGTCTCCCGCTCGTTGCAGGCGTGCGAGGGCGCGGTGCTCGTCGTCGACGCGGCGCAGGGCATCCAGGCGCAGACCCTCGCCAACGCCTACCTCGCGATCGAGAACGACCTCGAGATCGTCCCGGTCGTCAACAAGATCGACCTTCCCCAGGCCGATCCCGAGGGGGCGGCCCGAGAGGTCTGCGAGCTCCTCGGCGGCGATCCCGGCGACGTCGTCCGCATCTCCGCGAAGACGGGCCAGAACGTCGAGCAGGTCCTCGATGCGATCGTCGAGCGCGTCCCGCCGCCGTCGGGGGACGCGGATGCCCCGGCCCGCGCGCTCATCTTCGACTCGTCGTACGACCAATACCGTGGCGTGATCGCGTTCGTGCGCGTCGTCGACGGGCGGCTCGAGACCGGTGCCGGCCTGACGACGATGGCCACCGGCACCCAGTTCCCCGCGGAGGAGCTCGGGTTCATGTCGCCGCAGCGGCGCCCCGTCACCAGCCTCGACGCCGGCGAGGTCGGCTACGTCGTGACGGGCCTGAAGGACGTCTCCCGGCTCCGCGTCGGCGACACGTTGACGACCCGGCAGCGCCCCGCGTCCGACCCGCTCCCCGGGTACAAGGACGTCAAGCCGATGGTGTTCGCGGGCCTGTTCCCGACCGACTCCGACGAGTACCCGGCGCTGCGTGACGCGCTCGAGCGCCTGAAGCTGAACGACGCGGCGCTGTTCTACGAGCCCGAGACGTCCCAGGCGCTCGGCTTCGGGTTCCGCTGCGGGTTCCTCGGGCTCCTGCACATGGAGATCGTCCGCGAGCGACTCGAGCGCGAGTTCGACCTCGACCTGCTCGTCACCGCGCCCAACGTCGCCTACCGCGTCGAGCGCCGGACCGGCGAGCTCGTCGAGGTGCACAACCCCGCCGAGATGCCGCGCGAGGCGGAGCGCGTCGAGGAGCCGTACGTCCGGGCGACGGTGATCGTGCCGAAGGACTACGTCGGCGCCGTGATGGAGCTCTGCACCGACCGGCGCGGCAGCTTCGACCACATGGAGTACCTCTCGGAGCAGCGGGTGCTGCTCGCGTACGAGCTCCCGCTCGGCGAGATCGTGATCGACTTCTACGACCAGCTGAAGTCCCGCACCCGGGGCTACGCGAGCTTCGACTACGACGTCGCGGGCTTCCGGGAGGGCGATCTCGCGCGCGTCGACATCCTCGTCGGCGGCGAGCAGGTGGACGCGCTCTCGCTCATCGTCCATCGCGCCGCCGCCCACGACCGCGGAAAGGCGCTCGTCGAGCGGCTGCGCGAGGAGATCCCCCGGCAGATGTTCGACGTCCCGATCCAGGCCGCAATCGGCTCGCGCGTGATCGCACGCGAGACCGTGAAGGCGAAGCGCAAGGACGTCCTCGCCAAGTGCTACGGCGGCGACATCTCCCGCAAGCGCAAGCTGCTGGAGAAGCAGAAGAAGGGGAAGAAGCGGATGAAGCAGGTCGGCGGTGTCGAGGTGCCGCAGGAGGCGTTCCTCGCCGTCCTCAACCTCGACGGCGATCGCGTGAAGTAGTCGCCGTGTCCCCGGCCGCCGCGGACTCCCGCTCGCACTCCCACGTCGGGCCGCGGCCCTGGACGTCCCGTGGAGCAGCGCCGTCGTGAGCGCGTCGCCCGTCAGGCACCTCTACGTCCACGTGCCGTTCTGTGTCCACCGATGCGGCTACTGCGACTTCGTGACCGCCGTCGGGGGCCACGACCTGCACGCCCGCTACGTCGAGGCGCTCCTCGGCGAGCTCCGCCGGGAGCGCCACCTGCTCGACGACACGGTCGACACGGTGTTCGTCGGCGGGGGGACGCCGACGTTCACCGAGCTCGCGTCGCTCCGCCGGCTCCTCGCGGAGCTCCCCCGGGCGCGCGAGACGACCGTCGAGGCCAATCCCGAGACGGTCACGCCCGAGGTCGCCGAGACGCTCGCACAGGCAGGGGTGACACGCGTCTCGATCGGCGCACAGTCCTTCTCGCCCGCCCTCCTCGCCGTGCTCGAGAGGACGGCCAGCCCCGATCAGGTGCGGCGTGCGGCGCACCTGCTGCGGGACGTCGGGATCGACAACCTCTCCCTCGACCTGCTGTACGGCATCCCTGGGCAGAGCGCGGCCGACCTCGCGAGCGACCTCGAAGAGGCGCTCGCGCTCGGGCCCGACCACCTCTCCTGCTACGAGCTCGAGGCGAAGCCGGGGACGCGCTTCGCACACGCGTGGGGCGCCGAGCTCGAGGCGCAGGCCGACGCGATGGAGCGGCATCTCGAGCAGGTCGTGCGCACCCTGACGGCAGCCGGGCTCCGCTGGTACGAGACCGCCAACTTCTGCCGGGCTCCGTCGCCCGGCGAGCGCCGCGACCTCCGCGCGCAGCACAATCTCGCCGTCTGGCGCGGCGCGGACTACCTCGGCCTCGGCGTCGGGGCGGTGTCGACACTCGGCCCCCTCCGGCGGCGGAACGCACCCTCCCTGCCCGCGTACCTCGCCGCGGTCGAGTCGGGGCAGGCCCCGCGCCGCGAGGTCGAGCACCTGGACACGGCGACACGGGCACGGGAGCGGCTGATGCTCGGGCTGCGCCTCGACGAGCCTGTCGACCTCGACGGGCTCGGCGGCGTCGTCGACGACGGCGCGCTGCACCGGCTGGTCGAGGCGGGGCTCGTCGCCGTCACCGACGGGTCGTCCCTCCTCCTGACCACTCGCGGCCGGTTCCTCGGCGGCGCCGTCACGAGCGCCCTGATCTCCTGGGAGCCGCACCCGACCGGGGACACACCGCCGATACGATGCGGGTGACGATGACCGAGCTGAGCCCACGCAAGCGGGAGATCCTCCGGCGCGTGGTCGAGGAGTACGTCGCCACGGGCCAGCCCGTCGGCTCCCGGACACTCGTGGAGCGCGCCGGTGTCGGCGCGTCCCCGTCCACCGTCCGCGGTGAGCTCGCGGAGCTCGAGGCGCTCGGGCTGCTCATGCACCCGCACACGTCGGCGGGACGCGTGCCGACCGAGCGCGGCTACCGCTTCTACGCCGAGGAGCTCGTCGACACGATCGAGGGAAAGCCGGGGCCGTTCCCGGTCGACCTGTCGGCGATGCGGAACGAGCTCGAGGTCGCGCTGCAGCAGACGACCGAGGCGCTGTCCCAGGCGACCCGGCTGCTCGCGCTCGTCACCGCCCCCTCGCTCCACGCGGCGGCGATCCGTCACGTCGAGGTCCTGCAGCTGCAGCCGCACGTCGTGCTCGTCGTCGTGATCACGTCGTCCGGCGGCGTCACGAAGCGGATGATCGAGCTGGGCGCTTCCGCCGACCCCGGTCTCGTCGAGTGGGTGCGCGCGTACCTGAACGAGACGACCGAGGGGCTCCGTCTCGGCGGCGCTCCGCTGCGCCGCTGCTTCGAGGATCCGGGGCTCGACCAGCGCGAGCGCGACATCCTCGACGCGCTCCGTCCCGCCTTCGACGACGCGCTCGACGAGAGCGGCGCGCAGCTCTACGTCGGTGGGGCCGCCGGGCTGCTCGGAGAGGCCCGGGGCGCCGAGCTCGACGCGTGCCAGCACCTCCTCGAGCTCCTCGAGCGCCGCGCCGTCGTGCTCGAGCTCCTCTCGGATGCGCTCGACCCGCGGCGGCCCGTGGTCAGGGTCGGGCCGGAGGTGGACGGGGCCGAGCTCAGCGACGTGTCCTACGTCGGTGCGACGTACGGCCTGTCCCACCGCTCGCTCGGGGGCGTCGGGCTCCTCGGCCCGCTGCGGATGGACTACGAGAAGGCGATCCAGGTCGTGCGCGCCGCCGCCTTCGAGCTCTCGCGCCTCGTCGAGGAGGTCTACGAGGACGCCTGACACCCGGCCCGCCGGCAGGCGGCGCCGTGACAGGAAGGGGCGGTACCGGTCGCCGGGCGTCGGGCTACCCTTGGATCGCGATGGCGACGGCGGAACACGACTACTACGAGGTGCTCGGCGTCGAGCGCTCCGCGAGCGACGCCGAGATCAAGAAGGCGTTCCGTCGCCTCGCGCGCGAGCTGCATCCGGACGTCAACGGGTCGCCGGACGCGGAGCACCGGTTCCGCGAGGTCGCCGAGGCGTACGAGGTGCTCTCCGACGCCGGGCGCCGAGAGACCTACGACCGCTACGGGCACGCCGGGCTGCGCAGCGGCGGCTTCCGGCCCACCGACTTCGACGTCGGGAACCTGTCCGACATCTTCACCGCCTTCTTCGGCGACTCGTTCTTCGGTGCCCCTGCACAGGCCCGCCCGGCGCGCGGCGGCGACGTCTCGATCGCCGTCGAGGTCGCGCTCGTCGACGCGTTCACGGGAACGACCGTCCGCGTGCCGCTCCGTGTCGCGCGCCTCTGCGGCCGCTGCAACGGTGCGCGAGCCGAGCCGGGGACGACGGCCGTCCCCTGCGAGACGTGTGGCGGTGTCGGGCACGTGCAGCACGTGTCGCAGTCGGTCTTCGGGCAGTTCGTCCGCTCGGCGACCTGCCCCCGCTGCGACGGGCTCGGCGAGACCGTGCCGACACCCTGCCGTGAGTGCGACGGTGCCGGGCGGCTGCTCGCCGAGCACGAGGTCGACGTCGACGTTCCGGCTGGGATCCACGACGGGCAGCGCATCCGCCTGCGCGGCGAGGGGCACGCGGGCCCGCTCGGCGGGCCCGCCGGAGACGCCTTCGTCCTCGTGCGCGTCCGCCCGCAGGCCGGGCTCGAGCGCGACGGCGACCATCTCGTGGCCCTCGCCCCGGTCACCTTCACGCAGGCGGCGCTCGGCTCGTCCGTCGTCGTCCCGTCGCCCGAGGGCGACGTCGCGGTCGACGTCCCGGCCGGATCGCAGCCGGGCGAGGTGATCGTCCTCCGGGGACGCGGCATGCCGTCGCTGCAGTCGGGGCGTCGCGGAGACCTGCGCGTCCACGTCGACGTCCGCGTCCCGAGACGCCTCACACCCGAGCAGCGCGAACAGCTCGAGAGGGTCGACGCGGCGCTCGACGACGATGCGTACCGCGACGACGAGGGGTTCTTCGACCGGCTGAAGAGCGCGTTCCGCTGAGCGAGCCGCTGCTGCGAGTGACGGTGTCGGTCGCGCACGCGCGGGCAGAGCCGGCGCGGGCCCGTGTGCTCGAGCTCGCGCCGGAGGGCTTCGAGGAGGTCGCCGTCGGCGAGCGCGTCGAGCTGGTGGCCTTCGTCGACGCCGGTCGCGCCTCGGCCCTCGTCCAGACGTTCCCCGAGGCGACCGTCGCGCCGCTCGAGGAGGGGTGGGAGGACGCCTGGCGCTCGTACCATCGACCGGTCGTCGCCGGCGGCGTGTGGATCGGCCCCCCGTGGGAGTCGCCCCCGGCGGGCCGGCCGTCCGTCGTGATCGACCCGGGACGGGCGTTCGGGACCGGGGCACATCCGACGACGCGCCTCTCCCTCGAGCTGCTCGCGCGCTGCGACCGGGGCTCGCTGCTCGACGTCGGATGCGGGTCCGGGGTGCTCGCGCTCGCCGCCGCACGGCTCGGCTTCGGCCCGATCACCGCCGTCGACGTCGATCCGGTGGCCGTCGCCACGACGTCCGACAACGCCGGCGCGAACGGGGTCGAGCTGACGACGCGCGCGCTCGACGCCGAGCACGACCCGCTTCCGTGTGCGGACGTCGCCGTCGCCAACGTGCTCCTCGGCCCGGTGGAGGCCATCCTCGCGAGGCTCGAGACGTCCTCGGCCGTGACCTCCGGCTACCTCGTGGGCGAACGCCCGCGCCACCCGGGCTGGGCGCACGTGGAGACCGCGGAGCAGGAAGGGTGGTCGGCCGACCGCTTCCGCCGCGTGGGATGATCCCTCGATGCGTGACGTGACCCCGAAACGGCCCGGGCGCCGCCTGCGACCCGCCGACCCGGTGTGCGCGAGGGGCCGGCTCCCGTGACGACCTTCGCCACGCGCTTCCTGGGGTGCAAGGTCTCGTTCTCCGACGCGCAGGCCGTCCGCGAGCGGCTGCTCACCGACGGCCATGCCGAGGCCGCCGAGGCGGGCGCGGAGGTCGTCGTCGTCAACACCTGCTGCGTGACGCACGAGGCCGTGTCGAAGTCCAGGCAGGCCGTCGCCCGCGCGGCCCGTACGGCGCGCGCCGTGTACGTCACCGGGTGCGCGTCGAGGCTCGAGGGCTCGTTCGACGGACTGCCCGCGAACGTCGTCGTCACGCGCGCGCTCGGCGAGGACGCCGCGGAGACGGTCGCGGGCGACGTCGGCGCGATCGGCTGCGTCCGGGCCGACCACCGGCTCGATCGCGTGCGGGCCTTCGTGCGCATCCAGGACGGGTGCTCCTTCTCGTGCCACTTCTGCGTGATCCCTCTCGTGCGCGGGGGCACGCGGAGCCGCGCCGCCACGGCGGTGCTCGCCGAGATCCGCCGCCGCGTCGCCCAGGGCCACCGGGAGGTGGTGCTGACGGGGGTCAATCTCGGCTGCTTCCGCGATCGTGTGGCGCGGTACACGCTCGCGCGGCTCGTGCGCGAGGCGGGCGCGATCGAGGGGCTCGAGCGGCTGCGTCTGTCCTCGATCGAGATCAACCACGTCGACGACGACCTCGTCGCGGCGCTCCGGGAGACGCCGACCGTGTCCCCGCACCTCCACGTCCCGCTCCAGTCGGGGGACGACCGCGTGCTGCGGGCGATGGGGCGCCGGTACACGGCCGCCCAGTTCCTCGCGAAGCTCGCGCCACTCCGCGACTTCAACCTCACCAGCGACGTGATCGTCGGCTTCCCCGGCGAGGACGAGGACGCCTTCGCGGCGACGCTCGACCTCGTCGAGCGCGTGGGGCTGACCAAGGTCCACGTCTTCCCGTACTCCCCGCGGCCGGGGACGAGGACGGCCGCCGACGACACGGTCCCGGTGGTGGAGAAGCGTCGGCGGGGGGCACGGCTGCGGGCGCTCTCCACCGAGCTCTGTCGGCGACGCTGGACGACGAAGGTCGGGATGACGGATCGCGTGCTCGTCGATCGCCCCGGCCGGGGATACGGTGACGACTACACGCCGTGGCTCGTCGAGGCACCGGTCGGGGCGTTCGTCACCGCTCGTGCCGTCGACGTCTCCGAGGAGGGGGTGCTCGCCCTTGCCGCCTGACGACTGCCTGTTCTGCACGCTCGTCCGCGAGGGTGACCACGTCCACGCCAGCGACGGCTTCGTCGCGATCCGCGACATCGCGCCGAAGGCGCCCACGCACCTGCTCGTGCTCCCGGAGCGCCACGTGGACACCTTCCGGGAGGTCGGGGCGTTCCCGGACGAGGAGGCGGCGCAGATGCTCCGTTTCGTCGCCGAGACCGCCGCACGGGCGGGGCTCGAGGACTACCGTGTGCTCGTCAACGTCGGGCCCGGGGCGGGCCAGACCGTCTTCCACCTCCACTGGCACGTGCTCGGCGGGACTAGCCTCGAGCGCTTCGAGTAGGCAAGGTGTACGCGTGAGCCTGATCACAGAGATCCAAAACGACCTCAAGGAGGCTCGCCTCGCGCGCGACGACCGGCTCCGGGACGCGCTCTCGCTGATCCTGAACGCGCTCCTGGCGGCCGAGAAGGAGCTGCAGCGCCCGCTCTCCGAGGACGAGGAGCTGCAGGTGCTCCAGCGGGAGCGCAAGAAGCGCGTCGAGGCGATCGAGGCGTACGAGCAGGCCGGTCGCGACGAGGCGGCGGAGCGCGAGGAGTACGAGCTCGACGTGCTCGAGGACTTCATGCCCGAGCCGCTCACCGACGAGGAGATCGAGGAGATCGTCGACGACGTGATCGCCGAGGTCGGCGCCACCTCGATCCGTGATCTCGGCCGGGTGATGGCCGACGTGATGCCGCAGATCTCCGGTCGCGCAGACGGGTCGGTCGTCAGCCAGCTCGTCCGCGAGAAGCTCGCCTAGCGCCCGAGGTTCACCGGGGCGCGACCGTTCCCGGAACGCCCGTCGGCCCGCAGCCCGAGGCCCCGGCCGGCGTCGGCGACGGCCGCCTCGGCCGTTCCGCGCGTCCCCGCTCCCGGGCGGCTGCAGGCGGGGATCCCACCGTGCCCGGCGCGCGGGGGAACGGCACGAGCCGCCACTACACTCAGACCGGATGCAGGACGTGCTCGTCGTTCCGAACGAGGTCGCCGCGGAGCTGGCCGGCGTCGGCGACGGCGTGCTCGAGACGCTCCGCGAGCGTCTCGGGTGCGTGGTCGCGCTGCGCGGCAACCGGCTCACGCTCGACGGCGACCCGTTGCACGTCGCCGAGGCGCGCGCCGTGCTCGACGAGCTCGTCGAGCTCGTCGAGGGCGGGCACCAGATCGGCCCGGACACGGTCGGAGCCGTGCTCGCCGCGCTCGACCAGGCACAGAACATCAGCGAGGTGTTCGACGACGTCGTCTGGCGCCACCGAGGCAAGAAGATCGCGCCGAAGACGGTGACCCAGAAGCACTACGTCGACGCGATCCGCGCGCGCACCGTGACCTTCGGGATCGGCCCCGCGGGCACCGGCAAGACGTACCTCGCGATCGCGCTCGCCGTCGCCGCCCTCTCGGAGAAGGCCGTGGGCCGGATCATCCTCACCCGTCCCGCGGTCGAGGCCGGCGAGCGGCTCGGCTTCCTCCCCGGCGACGTCCTGGCGAAGGTCGACCCGTACATGCGCCCGCTCTTCGACGCGCTCTACGACACGATGGACCCGGACCGGCTGAACGCGTACATCGAGCGGGGGACGATCGAGGTGGCGCCGCTCGCCTTCATGCGCGGCCGCACGCTCAACGACTCGTTCGTGATCCTCGACGAGGCGCAGAACACGACGCCGGAGCAGATGCAGATGTTCCTGACACGGCTCGGCTTCGGCTCGAAGATGGTCGTGACGGGCGACGTGACGCAGATCGACCTCCCCCGGGAGCAGGCATCGGGGCTGATCCAGGTACGCAAGATCCTCGCGGGCGTCGACGGCATCGGGTTCGTCGAGTTCACCCACCAGGACGTCGTGCGGCACAAGCTCGTCCAGCGGATCGTCGAGGCGTACAAGCAGCACGCCGAGCAGACCGGCGACAGCAGGCGCCGCTGACGTCGATGGTCGACGTCGAGGTCGACAACCGCAGCGGGCTCGAGGTCGACGCGACCGCGGCCGTCGCCTTCGCCCGCCGCGTGCTCGCGGCCGAGGGCGTCGACGGCGGTGAGCTCGGCATCGCGTTCGTCGAGCCCGACGAGATCCGCGCCCTCAAGCGCGAGCACCTCGGCCTCGACGAGGCGACGGACGTGCTCTCGTTCCCGATCGACGGCCGCGAGCCGCTCCCCGCCGGCGTCCCTCGCCAGCTGGGGGACGTCGTCCTCTGCCCGCAGGTGGTCGGCGACGAGTGGCGTGCCGCGCTCGCCCACGGGCTGCTGCACCTCCTCGGGTACGAGCACGGCCAGGCGATGGAGGCGCGCGAGCAGGCGGTGCTCGGGTGAGGCCGCGGCGCGCCCCCACGATCCTCGACAGCTTCAACTACGCGTTCGAGGGGATCATCCACGTGCTCCGCACGCAGCGGAACATGCGGATCCACTTCGCGATCGCCGCCGGCGTGCTGATCGCCGCACTCTCGTTCGACGTCACGCGGCTCGAGCTGATCGCCCTCCTACTGGCGATCGCGTTCGTCCTCATCGCCGAGATGATCAACTCCGCGGTCGAGGCCGCCGTCGACGTCGCGTCGACCTCCTTCGACCCGCTGGCGAAGCTCGCGAAGGACATCGCGGCGGGCGCCGTGCTGATCGCGTCCCTGAACGCGGTCGCGATCGGCTACCTCGTCTTCTCCGGCGACGTCGCCCGCGAGAGCGGGCGGTTCCTCGACCGGCTCTCGGAGACGCCGGAGGAGCTGACGCTGGTCGCGCTCGCCCTGACCACGATCGGCGTGATCGCGATGAAGGCGATCGCGGGACGCGGGACGCCGCTCCGCGGCGGCTGGCCGTCGGGGCACGCGGCCGTCGCCTTCGCGGGCTGGATGGCGGTGACGCTGGCCCTCGACGACTCGGGGCACCGCTTCCTGATCTCGGCGCTGACGTTCATCATGGCGTTGCTCGTGGCACAGACGCGGATCGAATCGGGAGTGCACTCCACGGTCGAGGTGGTGGCCGGGGCCCTGCTCGGGGCGCTCGTCACCCTCGCCGTCTACCAGCTGTTCGCCGCATGACGGTCTCCGACGACGACCTGCTGGGCCTCGCCGACGCCGCGGCGGCGCGTGCGTACGCGCCGTACTCGCGCTTCCACGTCGGCTGCGCGGTGCTCGCCCGCGACGGCCGGGTGATCGAGGGCGTCAACGTCGAGAACGCCTCGTACCCACTCGGCGTGTGTGCCGAGCGCGCGGCGTTCTCGCGCGCGGTCGCCGAGGGCTACCGGCCGGGGGACTTCGTGGTCGCTGCGATCACCGCGTCGCCGTGCGGGGGCTGCCGTCAGTGGCTCGCCGAGATGGCCGTCGAGCGCGTCGTCTTCCGCAACGGAGGCCGCGTGGTGACGATGACCGTCGACGAGCTGTTGCCGGAGCAGTTCGAGTCGACGTCGCTGCCCGAATGAGGTCCGGCTTCGTCGCCGTCGCCGGCCGTCCCAACGTCGGCAAGTCGACGCTCGTCAACGCGCTCTGCGGCGACAAGGTCGCGATCACCTCGACGGTGCCGAACACGACGCGACGCCGCATCCACGGCGTCGTCAACGGCGACGACTGGCAGCTCGTGCTCGTCGACCTGCCCGGGTTCCAGCGGCCGATGGACGCCCTCACCGAGCGCATGCAGGAGACCGTCGACGGATCGATGGAGGACGTCGATGCGGTGCTGCTCGTGGTCAGCGCCCGCGACCGCATCGGGGCGGGCGACCGCTTCGTCGCCCGCCGCGTGTTCGCACTCGGCGTGCCCGTGATCATCGTCGTGAACAAGATCGACCGGCTCAAGCACGGGCATGTCGCGTCGCAGATGAAGACGGCGGCGACGCTCGGCGACTTCCACGCGCTCCATCCGGTGAGCGCGAAGACGCGCGACGGGATCGGCGAGCTCCGTGACGACCTCGTGTCGCTCCTCCCGGAGGGCCCTGCCTACTTCTCGCGGGAGACCGCGACCGACCTCCCGCTCGAGGAGCGCGTCGCGGAGGCGATCCGCGAGCAGGCGCTCCACCTCACGCGGGAGGAGGTGCCGCACGCCGTCACCGTCGTCGTCCAGGAGATCGGGGAACGGGACGTCGACGCCGTGCTCTACGTCGAGACCGAGTCCCAGAAGGGGATCCTCGTCGGGAAGCGCGGGTCGATGGTGCGCGAGATCGGCACGCGGGCGCGGCCGGAGGTCGAGGCGCTCGTCGGCCGCCCGGTGTTCCTCCGCCTCGTCGTCAAGGTGCGTCCGAAGTGGCGCCGCGACCCGAGGGAGCTCGAGCGGCTCGGCCTCTAGGCCGTCGCCGGAGCAGCGCGCCGGTGCGCCCCGCGGTCGCCGACAGCGCGTCGCCGGACGCGCGACCTCCGTAGTCCCCCGAAGGCGCGCTGAGTGCACCCACCGATGCCGCATGCGCGCGACGGCGGGAGACTGGAGCAAGCGATTCAAGGAGGCGCAATGGCTCCGATCGTCGAGGCGCGCTCGATCGCGAAGGCCTACGACACCGGCGTCGTCCAGGTGCAGGCCCTCCGCGGGATCGATCTCGAGCTCGAGCAAGGAGAGATGGTCGCGATCATGGGCCCGAGCGGCTGCGGCAAGACGACGCTGCTCAACTGCCTGTCCGGGCTCGACTCGATCGACGCCGGCGAGGTGCTGATCGAGGGGACGGCCCTCTCGAAGATGTCCGATCGGGAGCGAACCGACTACCGCGCACGGCGGATGGGGTTCGTCTTCCAGTTCTACAACCTGATGCCCGTGCTGACCGCGGTCGAGAACGTGGAGCTGCCGCTCCTCGTCGGCCGCGTGAGGGCGGGCGACGCCCGCAGGCGGGCCGTCGAGGCACTCGCCCTCGTCGGGCTCGCCGATCGGGCGCACCACGTCCCCGATGCCCTCTCGGGCGGCGAGCGCCAGCGTGCCACGATCGCGCGCTCGCTCGTCAACGACCCCGCGATCGTCTGGGCCGACGAGCCCACCGGCGACCTCGACTCGGAGAACGCGGCCGAGATCGTCGAGCTCATGCGCAGGCTCAACGTCGAGCAGGGGCTGACGTTCCTCATCGTCACACACGACATCGCCGTCGGCCGCCGGACCGACCGCATCGTCCGGATGCTCGACGGCCTGGTCGTCGAGGAGCAGCGACTGGAGGTGCCGCATGTACTCGCGGGTCACGCAGCTTGAGGTCGACACCGTTCGCTTCACCATCGACGACGCCGTCGCGCTCTTCGGCGAGCACGTGCTGCCGGCGCTCCGCGAGTTCCCCGGCTTCGAGGGCATCGTCGTGATGGCGACGCCGGAGGGGAAGGGCGAGATCGTCACGTTCTGGGAGACCGCGGAGGAGGCGGCGGCGGCGGCGGCCTTCGGCAGCGAGGCGCTCGAGCGGTTCGTCACGCTCTTCCGGGCGCCCGCCGGCCGTGAGCAGTACGAGGTCCTGCTGGCCGAGCTCCCGGAGGCGATCGCGCACTAGGCGATGAACGAGCTCTTCGGCATCCCGGTCGACACGCTGCTCGTGATCCTCGGCGTGGCGCTCGTCGTCTCGCTCGGGATCGTCGCCGTGCTCGCCCTCCGCAACCGGATCCTGCTCAGGCTCGCGGTGCGGAACGTCGGTCGCCGCCGCGGCAGGAGCGCGCTGATCGTCGTCGGGCTGATGCTGGCGACGACGATCATGGCCGCCGCACTGACGACGGGGGAGACGATGACCCACACGATCCGCGCCTCCGCCGTCGACACGCTCGGCACGACCGACGAGACCGTCGCGCCGAAGGGGGCGACGGAGGACATTCCCGGTGCGCTCGGGGCGGCCACCGGGACGGGGTGGATCGACGAGAGCGCCGTCGACCAGGTCGAGCAGGCGCTCGCGGACACCGGGCTCGCCGACGGGGTCAACGGCGCGATCGTCGAGCAGGTCGCGGTCCAGGCACCGGTGCAGCGGCAGAGCGAGCCGAGCGTCGTCCTCTTCGCAGCCGACCCGGCACGGATGGAGGGCTTCTCGCCGATCACGGGCTCCGACGGCGACACGTTGTCGCTCGGCGACCTCCGGCCCGGCGAGGTCTACCTGAACCGCAAGGCGGCGAGCCAGCTGCTCGTCGGCCCGGGCGACCGTGTCGTCGTCTACACCGGCGCGCAGGGGCACGACGCCAAGGTGCGCGACGTCGTCCGCTTCGACGGGGCCGGGACGGCGGACGCGGCGCTGCTCGTCTCGCTCGGCACGGCGCAGCGCCTGTACGGCCATCCCGGCGAGATCCGGGCCGTGCTCGTGTCCAACACGGGCGACGCGTTCGGCGGGGCGGCGCTCTCCGACGAGGTGGTCGCGGCCCTCGTGCCGGTGACCGCCGAGCTCGGCCTCGAGGTGCAGACGCTCAAGCAGGACGCGATCGAGGCCGCGGACGAGGCCGGGGCCGCGTTCGTCGGGTTCTTCACGACCTTCGGCACGTTCTCGATCGCCGCGGGGATCCTGCTCATCTTCCTCATCTTCGTGATGCTCGCCGCCGAGCGACGGGGCGAGCTCGGCATCGCCCGCGCGATCGGCACCAGGCGCAACCACCTCGTCGAGATGTTCACCTTCGAGGGCGCCGCCTACGACCTCGCCGCAGCGGTCGTCGGTGCGCTGCTCGGCGCCGTGGTCGCCCTCGTGATGGTGCTCGTGCTGGCGGGCGCCTTCGGTTCGGCGGACGCCGACGAGGGCCTGCAGATCCAGTTCGCGGTCTCGCCCCGGAGCCTGATCATCGCCTTCGCGATCGGGCTCCTGCTCACGCTCGCCGTCGTCGCCTTCTCGGCCTGGCGCGTGAGCACGATGACGATCTCGACGGCGATCCGGGGGCTCCCCGAGCCGCGGACGCCGAAGCGCCGCCGCCGGCTCGCGGCCTCACTGCTCGGGCTCGCGTTCGGGGCGGCGCTCGCACTCTTGGGCGCCTCGTCGGAGAGCGCGACGCCGCTGATGCTGGGAGTCTCGCTCGTCGTCGTCAGCCTCGTGCCGCTGCTGCGGCTCGCGGGCGTGCCGGAGCGGATCGCCTTCACCGTGTGCGGGCTCACGGTCGTCGTCCTGCTGATGCTGCCGTGGCGGGCGTGGGAGGCGGTCTTCGGGGAGATGTCGATGGACTTCTCCACCTGGATCGTCGCGGGCCTGATGATCGTCGTCGGCACGGTCTGGGTGATCGTCTACAACGCCGACGTCGTGCTCGGGCTGGTGATGCGCGTCGCCGGCCGCATCCGCGTCCTGGCCCCCGTGCTGCGCATGGCGATGGCCTATCCGCTCAAGGCGCGCTTCCGGACGGGCGCCACCCTCGCGATGTTCACGCTCGTCGTGTTCACGCTGGTCACCGGCACTGCGTCCACCGAGTCGTTCACGGCGGCGTTCGACGACGTCGAGGAGTTCGGCGGCGGCTACGACGTCCGCGGGGGCACCTCCGGCTCGGCCCCGATCGCGGACATCGGGATGGCGCTCCGCTCGACACCGGGCGTCCGCGCGTCCGACTTCACGGCCGTCGGCAGCCAGTCCGTCCTCTCGCTCGACGCGGTGCAGGTCGACACGGGCCGGGCGCGAGAGCCCTATCCGGTGCGCGGCCTCGACCGGGCGTTCCTCGACCATACGACGTTCGGGCTCGGGGCGATCGCGCGCGGCTACGACTCCTCGCGCGCGGTGTGGGCGGCGATCGCGGAGACCCCCGGGCTCGCGGTCGTGGACGCCCTCGTCGTCCCGCGGCGCGACCAGTTCGGCTTCGGCGTGTTCCCGGACTTCACGCTGACGGGCTTCTACTTCGAGGACGGCGTCTTCGACCCGATCCCCGTAGACGTCGTCGACCGGCAGACCGGCGCCCACGTCCAACTGACGGTGATCGGCGTGCTCAAGGACGTCGCCCCGTTCGAGATGATCGGGCTCTCGACGTCGCAGGAGACGCTGGCGACGGCCTTCCCGGGTCGTGCCGAGCCGACGATCCACTACCTCGCCACCGCGCCCGGCGTCGATCCGGCCGCGGCGGCGGCGTCGCTCGAGTCGGCGTTCCTCGCCAACGGCTTCGAGGCGCAGACGATGCAGGAGGTCGTCGACGACGCGGTCGGCCTCAACCGCACGTTCAACCGCGTGATCCAGGGATTCATCGGTCTCGGGCTCGTCGTCGGCGTCGCGGCCCTCGGGGTGATCAGCGCCCGCTCGGTGGCCGAGCGGCGGCAGCAGATCGGGATCCTGCGGGCGATCGGCTTCCGCCGGCGCATGGTCCAGGCGGCCTTCCTGCTCGAGTCGTCGTTCGTCGCCCTCACGGCGATCGTCGTCGGCACGCTGCTCGGGCTCGTGCTCGCCTGGGACATCGTCGACGACTCGCGCCGTCAGCCGAGCTGGGAGAACCTCAGGCTCGTCGTGCCCTGGTGGAACCTCCTCGTCGTCTACCTCGTCGTCTACGCGGTCGCCATGCTCGCCACCCTCGCTCCTGCCATACGCGCATCCCGCATCCGGCCGTCCGAGGCGCTGCGCTACCAGTAGCCGATCGCGCGCCGCCGGAACGGTGCATGCGCAGGGTTACACTCAGGCGATGGCGCAGGCACCGGCATTGCCCGGCGGCTTCGAGTTGCCGCTCGAGCCGCGGATCCCGCGCGTCGGCTCCGTCGACGCCGTCGCGCTCGAGGCCCGCGCCGCCGAGCTCGCGAAGCGCTCGATCAAGCGCGAGGCGAAGCTCTTCGCCCTCGACCTCGCGGTGCGCATGATCGACCTCACGACGCTCGAGGGCGCGGACACGCCGGGCAAGGTGGCCGCCCTCTGCTCGAAGGCCGTGCGGCCCGACCCCGTCGATCGGAGCGTGCCGTCGGTGGCGGCCGTGTGCGTCTACCCGAACCTCGTCCCCACCGCGCGGCAGCGTCTGCAGGGGACGACGGTGAAGGTGGCGGCGGTCGCGACGGCGTTCCCCGCGGGACAGTCACCGCTCGACGTCAAGCTCGCGGACGTCCGCGACGCCGTGGCGTTCGGCGCGGACGAGGTCGACATGGTGATCGACCGCGGCGCCTTCCTCTCCGGCCGCTACGGCAAGGTCTACGACGAGATCGTTCGCGTCAAGGAGACCTGCGGCGACGCGCACCTGAAGGTGATCCTCGAGACGGGGGAGCTCGGGACGTACGACAACGTCCGGCGGGCCTCGCTGCTCGCGATGGCCGCGGGCGCCGACTTCATCAAGACCTCGACCGGGAAGGTGTCGCCCGCGGCGACGCTCCCGGTCACGCTCTGCATGCTCGAGGCGATCCGCGACGTCCACGACGAGACGGGGCGAATGGTGGGGATGAAGCCGGCCGGCGGCATCCGCGTCGCGAAGCAGGCGATCCAGTACCTCTGCGTGCTCCACGAGACCCTCGGCGTCGCGTGGCTGACGCCCGACCTCTTCCGGTTCGGCGCCTCCTCGCTGCTCAACGACCTGCTCCTGCAGATCCGCAAGCAGAAGACCGGCGCCTACCAGTCCGGCGACTACTTCACCATTGACTGAATGAGCGACGTCGCGAAGAGGGAGTCGGGCGTCCCTGCCCCCCTGGCGTGGGACTACGCGCCCGCGCCGGAGGCACGGGACATCGTCTCGTTCGAGACGCGCTACGGCCTCTACATCGGCGGCGAGCACGTCGAGCCGCGCTCCGGGGAGTGGTACGCGACGATCTCCCCCGCGAACGAGGAGCACCTCGCAGAGGTGGCGACGGCGCGTGCCGAGGACGTGGACGTCGCCGTGCAGGCGGCACGGGAGGCGTTCGAGAACGGCTGGTCGGCACTGCGCCCGGCCGAGCGTGCGAAGTACCTGTTCCGGATCGCGCGCATCCTGCTCGAGCGCTCGCGCGAGTTCGCCGTCGCCGAGTCGTTGAACAGCGGCAAGCCGATCAAGGAGTCGCGGGACGTCGACCTCCCGATCTCGGCGGCCCACTTCTTCTACTACGCCGGCTGGGCCGACAAGCTCGAGTACGCGTTCCCCAACCGGCGGCCCCGCCCCGTCGGCGTCGCCGGCCAGATCATCCCGTGGAACTTCCCGCTCCTGATGCTCGCGTGGAAGATCGCCCCCGCCCTCGCCTGCGGCAACACGGTCGTCCTCAAGCCGTCGCACACGACGCCGCTGACCGCGCTCCTCTTCACGGAGGTCTGCCGGCAGGCCGAGGTGCCGCCGGGTGTCGTCAACATCGTCACCGGTGACGGGCAGACGGGCGCGGAGCTCGTGCGGCATCCGGGCGTCGACAAGATCGCCTTCACCGGCTCGACCGAGGTCGGCAAGGAGATCCAGCGTGCGATCGCCGGGACGTCGAAGCGGCTGACCCTCGAGCTCGGCGGCAAGGCGGCGAACATCGTCTTCGACGACGCCGCCCTCGACCAGGCGGTCGAGGGGATCATCAACGGCATCTACTTCAACCAGGGTGAGGTCTGCTGCGCAGGCTCGCGGCTACTCGTGCAGGAGTCGATCTACGAGCAGCTGATCGTGAAGCTCAAGCGGCGCATGGAGACGCTCCGGGTCGGCGACCCGCTCGACAAGAACACGGACGTCGGGGCGATCAACTCGCGCGAGCAGCTCGAGAAGATCGCCGAGCTCGTCGCGAGCGGGGAGGAGGAGGGCGCCGAGATCTTCCAGCCCTCGTGCGCGCTGCCGGAGCGCGGGTTCTGGTTCCGGCCGACGGTCTTCACCAATGTCGCGCAGAGCTACCGGATCGCGCAGGAGGAGATCTTCGGCCCCGTGCTCAGCGTGCTCACGTTCCGTACGCCGGAGGAGGCGGTCGAGAAGGCGAACAACACCGCGTACGGGCTGTCGGCGGGGGTCTGGACGGAGAAGGGCTCCCGGATCCTGTGGATGGCGGAGCGCCTGCGCGCCGGCGTCGTCTGGGCCAACACCTTCAACCGCTTCGATCCGGCGTCGCCGTTCGGCGGCTACAAGGAGTCCGGCTTCGGCCGCGAAGGCGGTCGCCACGGGCTGGAGCCCTACCTGCGGTTCGACTGATGGCGAGGCTCCCCGTCAGGAAGACGTACAAGCTCTACGTGGGCGGTGCGTTCCCGCGCTCGGAGTCCGGGCGGTCGTACGAGGCGGACGGCCAGAACGTCGCCCGCGCGTCGCGCAAGGACGTCCGTGACGCCGTCCGCGCCGCGCGCGGTGCGTTCGCCGGATGGTCGGGTGCCACCGCCTACAACCGCGGCCAGGTGCTGTACCGGCTCGCCGAGATGATGGAGGCTCGCGCCGCCGACCTCGCGGCCGTCTGCTCCGGGACGGCCGAGGTGGAGGACGCCGTCGACCGCGTCGTCTGGTACGCGGGGTGGGCCGACAAGCTCCCGCAGGTGCTGGGCGGGACGAACCCCGTCGCCGGCCCCTACTTCAACTTCACGATCCCCGAGCCGACGGGCGTCGTCGCCGTGATCGCCCCGGAGGAGCCGCCGCTCGACGGCATCGTGTCGCGTGTCCTTCCCGCCGTCGTCGGCGGCAACACCGTCGTCGCGGTTGCCTCGCAGGCGCACCCGCTGGCCGCCGTCGAGCTCGCCGAGTGCTGCGCGACGAGCGATCTCCCGGGCGGCGTCCTCAACGTCCTCACCGGCTATCGGGACGAGCTGGCGCCGGTGCTCGCGGCGCACATGGATGTGAACGCGATCGACCTCACGGGTGTCGACGGCGATGCCGCGGAGCTCGAGCGCGCCGCTGCCGACAACGTCAAGCGCATCGTGCGGCAGGTCGAGGAGCAGAGCCCGTGGGAGATCGCCCGCTTCCTCGAGCTCAAGACCGTCTGGCACCCGATCGGCGCCTAGGCGGGTGACCGCGGGCTCGCCCGCGGAGCCCGCCACGGAGGTGTTCCGCCTGGAAGTCGCCTGCTCGTGGACGTCCGCGCCATCGGGGCACCCCATCCCACCACCCACTGCCGAGTCTACTCGGATGCGTTGCCGAGATGTGCAACGCACCAGTGTCGATTTCGTGCCGATCGCGGGCGTCGTGCGCCGTCCGAGAGGAGTGCGGCCTCGGGTGCCGGGTCGGATCGTCCCTCCGACGTTCCCGCCGACGCCGGGGCCCGAGGCGGCGAGGCGTCGGTCGTTGCGGTCGGGTCACCCTCGGCCGCGGGCATCGCTCGCGCGGCGAGCCGCGGGCGTCCCGGATGAGTACGATCAGCGCCGTGAGCGGCTCGCGACACCTGAGCCAGGCGATCTCGGAAGGGGAGCGGATCTCCGTCCTCGTCGAAGTGCGGGACGGCGAGGCCGCCCGTGCTGCTGCCGAGCACGGAGCCACCGGCGTCGTCCTCCGGGGGCTCGCCGACGGTCTCGCGGATCGGCCGGACGTCCCGGTGCTCGTCTACGGGCCCTCGGCGCGGGATGCAGCGGAGATCGGCGCCGACGCCGTCGTGCTCGGCGTGGACGGTGACGACGACCTGCTCGGCGAGCTCGTCCACCAGGCTGCCGCGCTCGGGCTCGAGTGCGTCGTGCGCGTCGGTGACGAGGGCGAGCTCCAGCGCGCGCTCGAGCTCGTCGACCCCGAGATCGTCCTGCACGTCGCCGAGGGTGCCGACGACGACGAGGCGCCGCTCGACCGACTGCTCGCGCTCCTCCCGGACGTGCCCGCCGGCAAGCTGGCGATCGCCGAGCTCGCAGGCGCACTTCACGACGACGTCCAGGAGCTCGAGCGAGCCGGTGTCGACGCCGTCCTCGTGAGCGACACGGACGTGCGCGCGCTCGTCACCGAGGGCCCGCCTGACGTCTGAGCGCCGCCTGCCGTAGGCTCGACAGGGCCACGGACGGCGCGGTGCGATGCGGCGCACGCGCGCCGCCGACGCGGGCTGAACGTCATCAGCGCGCCGTCACCCGGCGCCGGGTGCGACGGGATCGTGGGGGCCGTTGTCGCGGGAGGCGTCACCGGAGCCCACGCCGCGTGTCCCCGTTCCGCCCGGGCGTGGCCGGCTCGTGGCCGCTGGCTGCGGGCCCACCCTGGGTAGCCTGTCGGCAATGGGGTCGACGCCGAACCACGACCGGCGCGCGGCAGTCGCGCTCGGGATCGCCGTCTTTCTCTCAGGCGGTGTCCTTCTCGGCCTCGAGATCACCGCCAGCCGTGTGCTCGCGCCCGCCTTCGGCAGCTCGATCTTCGTGTGGGGAGCGCTGATCGGGGTCGTGCTCTCGGGTCTCGCCGCCGGCTACTGGGTGGGTGGCGCGCTCGCCGACCGGCTGCCGACGCCGTACCTCCTCGTCGGCACCCTCTCGCTCGGCGCCGGCCTCGTGATGCTGATCCCGTACGTCGACCGGTTCGTGATCGAGCTCGTGGTCGACTGGGATCTCGGCCCTCGCGCCGACCCGCTCGTCGCGGCGACGATGCTCTTCGGGCCGATGTCCGTCGTCCTCGCCGCGGCGACGCCGATCGCGGTGCGCCTCGCCGCGCACTCGCTCGAGCGCCTCGGCACGATCGCCGGTCGGCTGTTCGCGATCTCGACGATCGGGAGCATCGTCGGCACGTTCGTGACCGCGTTCTGGCTCGTCCCGGAGCTCGGCACCGACCAGGTGATCGCGTCGGGTGCCGTCGTCCTGCTCGTGGCAGCCGGCGTCGTCTCGGTGGCAAACGGCCTCCGCCTCGCCGCCGTTGCCTCCGCGGCCGCTGCGGCCGCCTCGGTCGCGGTCGTCCTCTCCCTCGCGCCCGAGCAGGGCGGCACCCTGACCGCGGAGGACGTCCAGAACTACTCGCCGCTCTACCGGCAACGCGAGGAGCGGACGCCGCGCAAGCTCGACCCGGCCGACGTCGCCACCCTCGCCTCCGGGTTCACGGTGCGCGAGGCGCGCGAGACGCAGTACCACCGGCTCCTCGTCGTCGACGACGAGGAGTCGCGGTACCTGCGCTTCGACAGCTCGTTCCAGAGCGGCATGTACCTCGACGACCCGTACAGGACCCGGTTCGTCTACACCGACTACCTCGACCTCGGGATCGCGTACCAGCCCGACGCGTCGCGCGTGCTCTTCATCGGGCTGGGCGGCGGCTCTGCTCCCAAGCGGGCGTACCGTGACTTCCCGTCGCTCACGCTCCACGCCGTCGAGCTCGACCCGGACGTCGTGCAGACCGCGTACGCGTGGTTCGCGCTGCCGCGCGACGACCGGCTCCAGGTCTCCGTCGAGGACGGTCGGCGCTTCCTGCGGCGCGACGAGCAGACGTGGGACGTGATCGCGATCGACGCCTTCTACTCGGACTCGATTCCGTTCCACATGACGACCGCCGAGTTCGTCGAGCTGGCGCGCTCCCGCCTCGCACCCGGCGGCGTGATCGTCGTCAACGTGATCGGCGCGCTCACGGGCGAGTCGTCCCGGCTCCTGCGGTCGGTCGCGAAGACGTACGCGTCGGTGTTCCGTACGGTGCAGCTGCACCCGGTCTACGAGGGCGAGTACGACCGGGATCCGGAGAGCATCCGCAACGTGATCCTCGTCGCCACCGATCGCGACGACCCGGGGACGGCGGAGCTCGCACGCTCGTGGGCGAGCGTCAGGGAGCGCGCACCGACCGCGCCGGATCTCACGGCGGCGATCGAGGATCGGTGGCCCGAGCCGCTCGATCCCGACGGTGTGCCCGTGCTCACGGACGGGTACGCCCCGACCGACGCCCTTCTGCTCGACTGACGAGACGCTCGAGGACGACGGCGACACCGTCGTCGTCGTTCGACGCCGTCACCTCGTCCGCCGCCTCGAGCGCGTCGGGGTGGGCGTTCGCGGGTGCGACCCCGAGCCCCGCCCAGCGGAGCATCCCGACGTCGGTGACGTGGTCGCCGAAGGCGGCGACGGCGTCAGGCGCGACGCCGCGTGCCGCGGTCAGCTCCACGAGCGCCGCCTCCTTCGAGACGCCCACCGCCATGAACTCGACGAACGCGGTGCCCGTCAACGTCGCCTCGGCGTCGCCGCCGGCGAGGCCCCGGGCGGTCACCAGCACCTCGTCGAGGTCTGCGCCCGGGAGGCGCGCGAGCAGCTTCGTCATCGGACGATCCCACGCGAGTGGGTCGATCGGCGGGTACGAGTCGTCCGGGCGCGGCCACCACGAGTCGTCGCGCAACGCCTCGTACGCGGGCTCGCTCCCGAAGCGGAGCTCGTACTCCCACCCGAAGACGACGCCCGGGACGAGCTCCCGCATGCCCGCGACGAGCCGTTGCGCGACGGCGCGGGGCAACGGGCGGTGCCTCTCGATCCGCTCGGTGTCGAGGTCGAAGAGCGTCGCCCCGTTCGCGCAGATCGCCGTTCCGGCCAGGCCCGCGTCGCGCGCGATCTGGCGGACGCTCCTCGGCGAGCGCGCCGTGACCGCCGCGACCGTGATCCCCGCGGATCGGGCGGCCGTGATCGCGGCTCGTGACCGGTCGGAGACGGTGAGGTCGCTGCGGAGCAGCGTCCCGTCGAGGTCGAGCGCGACGAAGCCGATCTCGCCCACGTCAGCCGTAGAACGTGCGCGCGACGTCGAGGAGCCCCGGGGGGACGCCACGGATCTCGGAGCACGCGTCGGCGAGCGGAACCGTGACGATCTCCTCGCCCCTGACGGCCACCATCGTCCCGACGTCCCCGGTGGCCACGGCGTCCGCCGCCCGCACGCCGAGGCGTGTCGCGAGCACGCGGTCGAACGCGGACGGCGTGCCTCCGCGCTGCAGGTGGCCGAGCACCGTGACGCGCGACTCGAAGCCGGTCAGCGTCTCGAGGCCCGCGGCGACCGCCGCCGAGACGCCACCCAGCCGCTCGAAGCCGAGGGCGTCGGTCCCGGCCGTCCACCCGCTTCCGGGGGGCGGCGCCACCCCCTCGGCGACGACGACGACGGAGTAGCGGTGCCCGCGCCGGTGGCGAGCCCGGATGATGTCCGCGACCTGCTCGAGGTCGTACGGCTCCTCGGGGACGAGGATCGCGTCGGCGCCGCCGGCAATCCCGGCGTAGGTCGCGATCCACCCCTTCGACCGGCCCATCACCTCGACGACCATCACGCGGTTGTGCGCCTCCGCGGTCGTCGTCAGGCGGTCGATCGCATCCGTCGCGATCTGCACTGCCGTGTGGAAGCCGAACGTGACGTCAGTCCCGGCGATGTCGTTGTCGATCGTCTTCGGCACGCCGACGATCGGGAGCCCCTCGTCGGAGAGTCGCAGCGCGGTGCGCAGCGAGCCGTCGCCGCCGACGACGACGAGCGCGCCGATCGCGTTCGCCTCGACCGTCCGACGCACGCTCGCGAACCCGTCACTGTGGACGTACGGGTCGAAGCGGGACGTGCCGAGGATCGTCCCGCCGCGCTGGAGGATCCCCCGCACGTCGTCGCGGTCGAGCCTCCGGGTACGTCCCTCCATCAATCCGAGCCAGCCGTCCGCGACGCCGACGACCTCGGTGTCGTGCCGCTCGATCGCGCGGGCGACGACGCCGCGGATCACGGCGTTCAGCCCTGGGCAGTCACCGCCCGCGGTGAGGATCCCGACCGCGCTCACGTCGCCATCGTAGGCGGGACGCGCGGGTGCCGGCGCAGCCCGCGTCAGTACAGGAACATCGGCTTGCCGGCGACGTGGCGCACCTTCGGGACGTACTCCTCGGCGTCGTACAGCTCGTCCACGTCGACGCGCTTCACGCCCTCCCCCGTGACCGAGATCGGGACGCTGGTATACGTGCCGCTGCGCAGCGCGACCATCCGCCCGTGGGCCCCTTCGAGCGCGAGGTCCGCCGCCATCACGGCGTAGTTCGTGCCGACCATCAGGTCGAGCGAGTCGGGGCTCCCGGATCGCATCAGGTACGCGAGCTGCTGGTAGATGATGTCCTCGCCCGTGCGCTCCTTGAGCAGCTCGCCGAGGTGCGCGCCGACACCGCCAAGCTTGCGGTGCCCGAACGCATCCGCCTCGCCCGAGAGCACGAGGTCGCCGCCCTCGAGCGTCGCCCCCTCGGAGACGGTCACCATCGCGTAGCACGAGGGATTCGACCGCTTGTCGGCGAGAACGAGCTCGGCCAGGCGATCCACGTCGCAGGGCACCTCCGAGATCACCGCCCGGTCGACGCCGGCGAGGTACGCGGTGACGAGCGACGTCTCCCCGCTGTAGCGGCCGAAGAGCTCGATCACGGCGATCCGCTCGTGCGATCCCGCGCTCGTGCGGAGGTTGTGGATGAACTGGACGCCGCGCGTGACGGCGGTCGAGAACCCCACGCAGTAGTCGGTGCCGTGCACGTCGTTGTCCATCGTCTTCGGGATCGCGACCACGGGGATGCCCTCCTGGTGCAGCCGCAGCGCGTACGACAGCGTGTCGTCGCCGCCGATCGGGATCAGGGCGTCGATCCTCTCGCTCTCGAGCACACGGAGCGCGTGCGCGGTGACGTCGACCGTGTTGCCGTCCGCCACGATGTGCGCGAGGTGCGGCGGGAGTGTCGCCACCTTCGCCTTCGCCGGGTTCGTGCGTGACGTGTGGAGCATCGTCCCGCCGCTCCGGTCGATCGTCCGCACCGCGGCGCGATCGAGCGGCGTAAACCACTGTGCGGCCGAGGCCGGGTCGTCGGGATCGTGTCCGACGAGCGCCGCCCAGCCGCGTCGCAGCCCCACGACCTCGGCGCCGTTCGCCGCGACGCGGTTCACGACCGCCTTGATGCACGGGTTGAGCCCGGGCACGTCGCCGCCGCCGGTGAGGATCCCGATCCGCACGCCCGCAGCCTAACGCGGGCTACGATCCTCCCGGGCCGGAGTGGCGGAACTGGCAGACGCGCGGGACTCAAAATCCCGTGTCCCTCGGGACGTGTGGGTTCGAGCCCCACCTCCGGCATCGGTGGGTGTGGTCGCCCGTGGGGGCTGGGCGGGTAGTGGGCGGGTAGTGGGTGGTGTGGCCGGAGGTCGGCTTGGCCGGCCGGGAGGCCTGTGTCGGTTGGTGGCGGGGCGGCGGTGAGGTGGGGGAACCGGGGGTTCCCCCACGGTGAGACGCGAGGGACTCGAGATCCCGTGTCCCTCGGGACGTGTGGGTTCGAGCCCGACCTCCGGCACATCGTGCGGTGCGGCGGTGCACGCCTGGGTCCGGTGCGCCGCGACCGGTCGGCGCGTGGGTGGGCGGTCGCCCCGGTCACGGCTCGTGTCGACGAGACCGTGCGTCGTCCAGTGGTTCTGCGCCCGAAAATCCCCTAGACTCTCCTGCCACGCAAGAGCGGGGCCGTGGGCGTACGGGTCGTCGGGCTCGAGCGGCAAGCGGCTGGTCACGTCGAACGAGGAGGAAGGTCTTGACGGTCAAGAGGAAGAGCATGTTCCTCATCGGGCTGATCGTCGTTGCGCTCGCGCTGGTGGCGGCCGGTTGCGGCGGCGACGGTGGGGGAGAGGCCCCTGAGGCGCTGCCGTCGTCGTCCTGTACGGCGATCGAGTACGAGGGTGACGGCAACCCGGACTACATCATTGCGTCCGACTTCCCGCTGCAGGGGTCGTCGCGCACGCAGACGGAGCAGATGATCGCGGCGATCCGCCAGGTGCTGACGGATGCCGACTGGAAGGCCGGCGACTACAAGATCGGCTACCAGTCGTGTGACGACGCCACCGCCCAGGCGGGCAAGTGGGACTCCGGGAAGTGCAACCAGAACGCGAACGCCTACGCCGCGAACGACAAGGTGATCGGCGTCATCGGCACCTTCAACTCCGGCTGCGCGGCGATCATCATCCCGGTGCTGAACCAGGCGCCGGACGGCGGGATCGCGATGATCTCCCCGGCGAACACGTACACGTGCCTCACGGTGAACATCCCGGGCGGATGTGACTCGACCGAGCCGGACAAGTACTACCCGGCGGGCTCGCGCAACTACACGCGCGTCGCCCCCTCGGACGACTACCAGGGCGCGTTCCTCGCGGAGTTCGCGAAGGAGCAGGGCACGACCAAGATGTACGTGCTGAACGACAAGGAGGCGTACGGCCTCGGCGTGGCGACCACGACGAGGAAGGCGCTCGAGCACGTCGGCATCGAGGTCGTCGGCTTCGACGCCTGGGATCCGAAGGCGTCGAGCTACGAGGCGCTGATGAAGAAGATCCAGGGCACCGGGGCGGACGGCGTCTTCCTCGGCGGCCTGATCGACGAGAACGGCGCCCAGCTGATCAAGGACAAGGTCGCCGTGCTCGGCCCGAACGACGGCGACGTCAAGCTGTACGCGCCGGACGGCTTCACGGCCCAGGCGACGATCGACGAGACGGGCCCCGCGTCCGCCGGCATGTTCATGTCGGTGGCGGGCGTGCCGATCGACGAGTTCAAGGGCGCCGCCCTCGACTTCGTCGACTCGCTCCTCGCCGGCGAGCTCGCCGGGAAGGAGATCGACCCGTACGCGATCTACGGCGGCCAGGCCGCGCAGATCCTGATGGATGCGATCGCCAACTCCGACGGGACGCGCACGAGCGTGATCGAGCAGATGTTCGCGACCGAGGTCACGGACGGCCTGCTCGGCTCGTTCTCGTTCAACGAGAACGGCGACCCGCAGGACGCCTCGGGAGCAGTGGTCGGCTTCACGATGTACGTGGCCACGGACACCCTGACGACCGAGGACTCGTTCTCGCCCGACCCGGAGACGGTGCAGGCCGCAGGCGCATAGGCGGGTATCCGAAGGACCCGACGAAACGGCGGGAGGGCGTTGCCCTCCCGCCGTTTCCCGTCTAGAGTCACGTCCCCAATGGCGACTGCTGCGACAGCGACGCTGCAACGCGTCCGGCAGGCGAGCATCATCGACGCTATCGGGGTCGCTCTCCTCGTGCTCGCGATCGGCTGGGCGGTCTTCAAGTTCGTCGATGACCCGACACGGTTCATCAACGTCTCGATCATCGGGCTCACGAACGGCGCCATCTACGGCGTCGTCGCGATCGGCTACACGCTCGTCTACGGGATCCTGCAGCTGATCAACTTCGCGCACGGCGACGTGTTCGCGCTCTCCGGCCTCGTCGCCAGCACGATCATCCTCTCCGTCCTCGGCATGGACGCGGACACGGGTGCCCTGTTGGTCATCCTCGGGCTCATCGCCACGCTCGCGATCACCGTGCCCGGGTTCTCGGTGGTGAACGCGACGATCGAGCGGATCGCCTACAAGCCGCTCCGCCGTGCGCCACGGCTGGCGCCGCTGATCACGGCCGTCGGCGTGTCGTTCATCATCCAGAACGTCTCGCTCGCCCTGTACGGCGTCGACTTCGAGTCCGTGCCGAACTTCATCCCGCGCACGGCGGCGATCACGATCGGCGACGTCGTCATCCAGTGGAACAAGCTCGCGGTCTTCATGATCGTGATCCCGGTGCTGGCCCTGCTCACGTGGTTCGTCCGCTCGACGCGGCAGGGCAAGGCGATGCGCGCCGTCTCCCAGGACACCGACGCGTCGGCGATGCTCGGCATCGACGTCAACCGGACGATCTCCGTGACGTTCATGCTCGCCGGCGGCCTCGCCGCGGTCGCCGGGCTCGTCTACCTGCTGCAGTTCAACATGCGCTACGACACCGGCTTCGAGCTCGGTCTGATCGCGTTCACCTCGGCGGTGCTCGGCGGGATCGGGAACATCCCGGGCGCGGTGCTCGGCGCGGTCCTGATCGGTCTCGTGCAGGCGCTGAACGAGGGCCTCGACGGGACTCCGGGCAGCGACTGGACGCGGACGATGGTCTTCGGGATCCTGATCCTGATCCTCGTCTTCCGCCCGCAGGGCATCCTCGGTGAGCGCACGCCGGAGGGGGCATGAGCACCGCGCAGTCGCTCGCCGGGAGACTTGCGCCCGCGCACCGGCGGAGCGCGGTGATCGCGGGCGTGCTGATCGTGCTCGCGATCGTCTACCCGTGGATCGTGGACGGGCTGCAGGACCTGCCGCTGATCGGCGACTTCGTGCCGGCCACGGGGTCGATGGTGGTGATGCTCGTCGTGACGATGATGGCGCTCGGGCTCAACGTCGTCGTCGGCTACGCCGGGCTGCTCGACCTCGGGTACGTCGCCTTCTACGCCGCGGGCGCCTACATGGCGGGCTGGCTCGCCTCGGTGCAGTTCGAGGACGTCTCGTTCCACCTCGGGAGCACGGTCGACGACGCGCTCCCGGGGATCCACATCTCGATGTGGCTCGTGATGATCGCGGCCGGCGTGTTCACGACGATCGTCGGCATCGCGATCGGCCTGCCGACGCTGCGGCTCCGCGGCGACTACCTCGCGATCGTCACGCTCGGCTTCGGCGAGATCGTCCCGCAGTTCGTCCGGAACGCGGACTCGATCGGCGGTTTCGACCTCACGAACGGCACGTACGGGATCAGCCCGATCGACTCGCTTGGCATCGGCGGCTTCGTGTTCCGCACCGAGCGGAACACCGCCGACCTCTACTACTGGACCGGCGTCGCCCTGCTCCTCTTCACCGTCTTCTGCTGTGTCCGCCTGCGCGACTCCCGCCTCGGCCGGGCGTGGATCGCGATCCGGGAGGACGAGACGGCGGCAGGGGCGATGGGCGTCCCGCTGATGCGCACGAAGACGTGGTCGTATGCGATCGGCGCCTTCTTCGGCGGTGTCGCGGGCGCGTTCTACGCGAGCTTCAAGGCAGGCGCGTTCCCCGCGGACTTCTTCTTCAACTTCTCGATCTTCCTGCTCTGCATGGTGATCCTCGGCGGGATGGGCTCGATCTGGGGCGTGCTGCTCGGCGGGATGATCCTCGGCTACCTGAACATCGAGGGGCTCGCCACGATCGGCTCGAAGGTGCAGGAGGCCGGCCTCGACTTCGATCCCACGAAGTACCAGTTCGGCATCTACGGCGTGATCATCGTCGCGATGATGCTCTTCCGGCCCACCGGCCTGATCCCGGAGCGGCGGCACAAGATCGAGATGGAGGAAGGCGTCCACGACACGCCGTTCTACGACGTGCAGCACGAGGGCTCCCTCACCGACCGCGACCCCACCGACGACTGATGGCGATCACCTCCGACAACCTCCTCGTTGCGACCAAGGTGCGCAAGGAGTTCGGCGGGCTCGTCGCCACCGACGACATCGACTTCACGATCCCGCGCGGGTCGATCGTGTCCCTGATCGGCCCGAACGGCGCCGGGAAGACGACCTTCTTCAACCAGATCACGGGCGTGTACGTGCCGACCTCCGGCTCGATCGTCTTCGACGGCACCGAGGTCGTCCGGAAGCCGCCGCACGCGATCGTCGAGCTCGGCATCGGTCGCACCTTCCAGAACATCCGCCTCTTCCACCAGATGACGGCGATCGAGAACGTGATGGTCGGCATGCACTGCCGGCTGAAGGGCGGGATCTTCGGATCGATCCTCGGCACCCGCCGGGTGAAGCGCGAGGAGGCGGAGGCGTTGGACCGCGCCCAGGAGCTGCTCGTCTACTGCGGGCTGCCGCGGCGGCACGAGGAGCTCGCGAGCTCCCTGCCCTACGGCGACCAGCGCCGCCTGGAGGTGGCGCGGGCTCTCGCCACCGACCCGAAGCTGCTCCTGCTCGACGAGCCGACGGCGGGCATGAACCCCCAGGAGACGGCGGAGTTCACGGCGTTCGTCTCGCGCGTCCGCGACGACCGCGGGCTCACGGTGCTCCTGATCGAGCACGACATGAAGGTCGTGATGGGCGTGTCGGAGCGCGTCACCGTGCTCGAGTACGGCGCGAAGATCGCCGAGGGCACCCCGGCCGAGGTGCAGCGCGACGAGCGCGTGATCGAGGCGTACCTCGGGAAGGCGGCGACGGCGTGAGCGAGACCGGCGCGCGGTCGACGGAGCCCGTCCTCGACGTCGAGGACATCCACGTCTACTACGGCGCGATCCACGCGCTCAAGGGGGTGTCGCTCCGGGTCGGCGCCAGCGAGATCGTGACGCTGATCGGCGCGAACGGCGCCGGCAAGTCGACGACACTGCGGGCGATCAACGGCCTCAACCATCCGCGGCAGGGCGCGATCCGGTTCGAGGGGCGGGACATCACGACGGCGACGCCGCACTCGATCGTGCAGGGCGGGATCGCCCAGAGCCCCGAGGGGCGCCGTCTCTTCCCGCGCATGTCGGTCACCGAGAACCTCGAGATGGGGGCGTTCCAGCGCACCGACCGCGAGCACTTCAAGGAGGACATGGACCGGGTGTTCGAGCTCTTCCCGCGGCTGCACGAGCGGCGTCACCAGAAGGCAGGGACGATGTCCGGCGGTGAGCAGCAGATGTGCGCGATCGGACGGGCGCTGATGGCGCGGCCGAAGCTGCTCCTGCTGGACGAGCCGTCGATGGGGCTGGCGCCGATCTTCGTGGAGAAGATCTTCGAGATCGTGCGCGAGATCAATGCCGGAGGGACGCCCGTGCTGCTCGTCGAGCAGAACGCCCTGATGGCGCTCGACACGGCCCACCGTGCATACGTGATGGAGACCGGCAGGATCGCGCTCCAGGGCCCCGCGGCCGAGCTGAAGACCAACGAGCGCGTGCAGAAGGCGTACCTCGGGCTCGAATAGCGACGGGCCGCGGCCCGTCTTCGCCGTCCGCGCTACCCGCCGACGACGAGTGGGGGATAGGGCGGGGCGACGAGCACGGCCATCGTGTCGCCGCCGGTGACACCTCGCGCCATGTCCAGTGCGGTGTCGATGTTGTGGCTCGGGATGAACCCGAGCGTGCGGGCGGCGGCGGCGTCCCGGCACCCGCCGACGATGATCCGGCCGGCCCGCGCACGGGTCGCTGCTCCTGCATCCCACTCGGCGAACGGCAGCAGTGGATGCGGCGCCCTGCCGGACCGGTACTCGGCGAGCGCGACCGGGTCGGCCGCGACCTCGCGCTCCGCCTCGACGAGCGCGGCGGGCCCGCCGGCCCGGAGCGTCTCGTAGACGACCCGGTGCGGTCGTGTCGAGGGGCGGGCGAACGCCGTGCGGAAGCTGTGGACGAGGACGACCGCCCCGCCCTCCACGAGCGGCGGGCGATTCCGCCACAGGCGGGCCGCGATCCCGAGCCCGATCACCGTCGCCGCGAGCGGGTGCACTGCGTCCCGGGGGACGGTCGCCGACTTCCAGGGCACCGGGACGACGAGCGTCTCGACGGGGGACGAGAGCGTCGCGGATCGCACCGCGACCCCGCGCAGCAGCGCCTCGACGTGCGCGGTCGCAGGCGGCCCCGCCTGCACGCCGACGACCTCGAGCTCTCGGCCGAGGTGCTGCAGGAGACGGCGGCGGACTCCCGTCGGCGCACCGTTGTGAACACGACGGAGGTGCGATCGCGCCAGCCGGCGGCGCGTGTCGGGGTCGTGCGGCCAGCCGCGCCAGCGTCCGGTGGGGCGGGGGTGGTCGAGCACGAGCGAGACGCCGATCACGGGCACCCGTGCGCCGAGGGCCGCGAGCGTCTCCCGCGCGAGGCGCCAGCCCTCGGAGCGGCTCGGCTCGAGCAGCGACTCGCCGCGCGTGGCGAGTCGCGCCGTCTCCGCCCCGCAGGCGCCGAGGAGCGCGGCGGGCCCGCCGTGGAGCACCGTCTCGGCCGCGGTCACGAGCACCACGAGATCGGTCTCGACGAGGGCGCGTGCGACGCGCAACGGGCCGGCCGACGTGTCGCCGACCGGGACCAGCGCCTCGTCCTCGCAGTCGTGGACGACGACGTCGCCGTGGAACGCGCGGGCCCGATCCGGGCGCAGGAGCGCCTCGAGCTCGCGGCGTCCCGCTCGTCGACCAAGGCCGCCCGCGGCGAGGATCGTCTGTCGCTCCGAGGGCACCCCGAGCCGTCGCAGGTCGTCGACGACGGCCGCGACGGCGTCGCGACGCGGATCGTCCGGGACACCGGGCAGGGGGAGGACCGGCGGCTCGACGACGATCGTCACCCGGCCGCGCCGTTCGGCCACCTCGTCGAGTGACGGCCCCTCGAGCGGGAAGTGCACGGCGTCGCGCACCGCGGCCGCGACGTCTCCGATCGCCTCGAGGGGCGGGGGGGCGGAGAGCGTCCTCGTGCCGTCGGGCACGTCGATCGCCTGGACGCTGGAGCCGGACAGGATCGGGATCCGGGTCACGGTGCCGTCGGGTGCGCGTGCCGCGTCACGGCACGGAGCGGAAGAGACGGAGGAACGTGGGCCGGAACCCGCGTCGGGGCCAGAAGCGTGACGCCAGCAGGTTCACGGAGCGCCAGTCGGTGGTCATCGACCGGTAGCCGTGCTCGTCCGCCCAGCGCAGCGCCTGCGCCGTGAGTGCGAGCCCGACGCCGTTGCCCCGGAGGTCGGGGACCGTCGCGGCGTGTGCGAGGTCGATGTTCCGGTCGGGGACCCGGAGGTCGCCCGTCGGCCGCCGGTAGAGCAGGAGATGACCGGCGACCCGGCCCTCGAGCTCCGCGACGAAGTGGGGGAACGTGTCCGGCGCGTCCCACGTGTCTCTCCACTCGCCGACGAAGTCCTCCGCGTCGACGTCGAGGCCCGAGAAGCTCGGCGAGCCCGCCTGCAGCCGCCAGAGGGCCCGGTCGAGCGAGGCGACCGGCTCCAGGTCGTCTGGCGTTCCGCGGCGGACGACGATCGCGGTCGGGGTGTCGGCGAGGGGGTCGGTCTCGCGGGCCGCCGTCACGAACTGGCAGCCGAAGGCGAGCCGGAACCAGGCGTCGACGAGTCGCTCGTCGCTCGCGGGCACCATCGCCGCGAAGCGCCGCAGCCCCTCGTCGTACCAGCGGGCGGCGATGGCGGTGAACAGGTCCCGCACGTCCTCGGGGTCGGTGGCCGCGCATCCTGCGAGGTCGACGAAGCCCAAGGGCTCCGGTGCGCTGTGCTCGACGCGCCCGACGAGGTACCCGACGACGGCGCCGCCGCGGCGGGCGACGACCCCGGTCGTCCGCTCGTGCGCGAGGTCGCGCGCGATCTGGCCGCGGAAGTCGTCGCACTCGGCGAGCAGCGGCTCCGATCGGCGGTGACGCTCGTGCCGGTCGGCGAGCAGGGCGGCCGCATCGTCGACGTGCTCGTCGTCGAGGGGCAGGATCTCGAGACGCGGCATGCCGGTCGGGACGATAGCGTTGCGGCGGATGTCACCGAAGGCCGTCACCGGGGAGGAGCTCGTCCTCGACGACGGCCCGGCGCGCGACGCCGAGCTGTTCCTCGTCGACGGCAACAACCTCGCGTACCGGGCGTTCTTCGCGCTCCCCGAGGAGCTGCAGACGACCGACGGGCAGCCGACGAACGCGCTGCTCGGCTTCGCGAACATGCTCTTCAAGCTCCTCGCCGACTACCGCCCGCGGGGCGTGGCGGTCGCGTGGGACACGCGGCCGACCCATCGCACGGAGATCGCCGAGACGTACAAGGAGGGGCGGCGGCCGATGCCCGACCTCCTCCGCGAGCAGTTCCCCCACTTCCGTCCGATCGTCGAGGCCTTCGGGTACCGGAACCTCGAGTTCGAAGGGTGGGAGGCGGACGACGTGATCGCGACGCTCGCGACGCGGGCAGACGAGGCCGGCATCAGGACGTGCGTCGTCTCCACGGACCGCGACGCCTTCCAGCTCTGCTCCGACAACGTGACGCTGATGATGACGCCCCGGGGCGTCGCCGACGTCAACGTCTACACGCCGGAGCGCGTCGAGGCGCGGTACGGCGTACGCCCGGATCAGGTTCCCGACTTCATCGGGCTCAAGGGCGACACGTCCGACAACATCCCGGGCGTCCCCGGGATCGGGGACAAGACGGCCGGGCAGCTGATCGCGCAGTACGGGTCGCTCGAAGAGGTGCTGGCGCATGCGGACGAGCTCTCCCCTGCACGCGGCAAGGCCGTGCGCGAGCACGAAGAGCAGGCGCGGGACTCGAAGCTGCTCGCGACGATGCGCCGGGACCTGCCGCTCGACGTCGAACCCGACGCGCTCGTGTCCGCGGCCCCCGACCGCTCGCGCCTCAAGGAGATCTTCCGTCGGTTCGAGTTCCGCGCCCTGCTCGGGCGTGTCGACGAGCTCGACGAAGCGGTGCCCGCCGCGGAGCGCCCGGCGACGGAGTCGACGCTCCTGCGGTGGCGCGAGGGCGAGCTTCCGGCGCTCCACGGACGGGTCGGCATCGCCGTCGACGGCGACCGGGCCGCGATCACGATCGACGGCGAGGTCGTGGTCGTGCCCCGGCCGGGCGTCACCGCGCTCCAGGCACCCGGGCTCGAGCTCGTCGTCCACGACGCGAAGCCACTCCGGGTCGGGGCACCCGTCGCCGACGACACGATGCTCGCCGCCTACCTCGTCGATCCCGGCCGCTCCGGGTACGAGCTCGACGACCTCGCCGCCGAGCACGGGATCGAGCTCGTCCCGAATCCGCCGGCGGAGGAGAGCACCGAGGCGCTCGTCCGCCGTGCGCAGGCGACCCTGCTCCTCGCCGGCCCGCTGCGCGACAAGGTGCGGGAGCGAGGCTCGGAACGGCTGTACGACGAGGTCGAGCTGCCGCTCACGGTCGTCCTCGGCGCGATCGAGGACGCCGGGGTTCGCATCGACACGTACCGGATGGGGGAGATCACGGCCCGACTCGCCGACCGGGTCGCGGAGCTCGAGGCGCGGGCGGTCGAGCTCGCCGGCGAGCCCTTCCTGCTCGGCTCCTCGCAGCAGGTCGCACGCATCCTGTTCGAGGTGCTCGGTCTCACGCCCGGCCGCAAGGGCAAGACCGGGTACTCGACCGACAGCCGCGTGCTGCGCTCGATCCGCTCGGAGCACGAGATCGTCCCCGTGATCGAGGAGTGGCGCGAGCTCTCCAAGCTCGTGAACACCTATCTCGTGCCGCTCCCCGAGCTGATCGACGAGCGTGACGGCCGCCTGCACACGACGTTCAACCAGACGGTCGCGGCGACGGGGCGGCTGTCGACGACGAACCCGAACCTCCAGTCGATCCCGATCCGGACCGGGCTCGGGCGCGAGATCCGCTCGGCGTTCGTCGCCGCGGAGGGGACGAGGCTCCTGTCCGCCGACTACAGCCAGGTCGAGCTCAGGATCCTCGCCCACATCTCCGGAGAGCCGGTCCTGCGCGAGGCCTTCGCCCGCGGCGAGGACATCCATGCGGCCACGGCGGCGGAGGTGCTCGGCAAGGAGCGCGCGTCGCTGACGAAGGACGAGCGCACGGTCGCGAAGATGGTGAACTTCGGGATCATCTACGGGATCTCGGCCTTCGGTCTCGCGGAGAACCTCGAGATCCCGCGTGACGAGGCGCAGGCGTACATCGACACGTACCTCGCGCGCTTCCCCCGGGTGCAGGAGCTGATCGCGCGCACCGTCGCCCAGGCCGCGGCCGACGGCTACGTGACGACGCTGCTCGGGCGGCGCCGGGCGATCCCGGAGCTCCGGGCCTCGAACCGCCAGACGCGGGCGCTGGGCGAGCGCCTGGCGGTCAACACCCTGATGCAGGGGACGGCGGCCGACGTGATCAAGGTCGCGATGGTGCGCATCCACGAACGCCTCGGCCGCGAGGGGCGTGCGGCGCGCCTCGTGCTCCAGGTCCACGACGAGCTGCTCCTCGAGGTGCCCGAGGTCGAGGTGACCGCCGTCCGCACGCTCGTGCGGGAGGAGATGGTCGGCGCGTACCCCCTCGACCCACCGCTCGCGGTGGACGTGGGGGTCGGCGACAACTGGGCCGAGGCCAAGGACTGACGGCCCCGGGGAGGGTGCCGGCTGCACCCGCGCCCGTGCGCCGACCGCCGTTCCCGCCGCAAATCCCGGCTATACTCGGCGGCTCCGCCATGACCAACGACACCGTGGAGATACCGACGGCTGCCGAAGAGGGCGTCTGGACGACCGGCCCCGACGGCGAGCTCGTCCCCGACTACGACGCGACCTTCCCGACGATCAACGAGGGAGAGGTCGTTCACGGCACCGTCGTCCGCGTCGACAAGGACGAGGTGCTCGTCGACATCGGCTACAAGAGCGAGGGCGTGATCCCCGTCGCCGAGCTGTCGATCCGCCGCAACGTCAACCCGGGCGACGAAGTGTCCGTCGGCGACGAGATCGACGCGCTCGTGATGACGAAGGAGGACGCCGAAGGGCGCCTCATCCTCTCGAAGAAGCGCGCCCGCTTCGAGCTCGCCTGGAAGGCGATCGAGGGCGCGTCCGAGAGCGGCGAGCCGGTGAACGGCCGTGTGATCGAGGTCGTCAAGGGCGGCCTCATCCTCGACCTCGGCGTCCGCGGCTTCCTGCCCGCGTCGCTCGTCGACATCCGACGGGTCCACGACCTCGACGACTTCCTCGGCACGGAGCTCCGCTGCAAGGTGATCGAGCTCAACCGCTCGCGCAACAACGTCGTGCTCTCGCGGCGCGCAGTGCTCGAGGACGAGCGCAAGGAGATGCGCCAGGCGATCCTCGACCGGCTCAACCCCGGCGACGTCGTCGAGGGCACGATCTCGAACATCGTCGACTTCGGGGCGTTCGTCGACCTCGACGGGATGGACGGCCTGATCCACATCTCCGAGCTCTCGTGGTCGCACGTGAACCATCCCTCCGAGGTGCTGGAGATCGGGCAGACCGTGCAGGTCAAGGTGCTCGACATCGACCGTGAGCGGCAGCGGATCTCGCTCGGCCTCAAGCAGACGCAGGCCGACCCCTGGCAGCAGGTGCTCGACCACTACGAGGAGGGCGACGTCGTCGAGGGCCGTGTGACGAAGGTCGTCACGTTCGGCGCGTTCGTCGAGATCCTCCCGGGCGTCGAGGGCCTCGTGCACATCTCCGAGCTCGCGAACCACCACGTCGAGAACCCGCGCGAGGTGGTGGCCCAGGGCGAGCCCGTGAACGTGCTCGTCCTCGAGATCGACGGCGAGCGACGGCGGCTCTCCCTGTCGTTGAAGCGCGTCGAGGAGGGGGCCGTCCCCCTGCCGCGGCCGGACGGCCAGCCGTCCGTGCACGACGTGCCGACGCCGGACCTGAAGCTCTCGGAGGAGGCCTTCCCCACGACCGCCGCGGCGGTGCAGGAGGCCGAGGCGGCCGAGGCCGAGGAGGTCGAGGAGGAGGAGGGCGCGGAGTCGGAGGCGGCTCCGGAGGCCGAAGCGTCGGCCGCGGTCGACGATGCCGCCGAGGCATCGGACGAGCCCGAGGCCGAGCACGCGGACGAGCCCGAGGACGAGAGCTCCTCGTAGGGCGAGGGCGTGCCGCGCCCGGACATCCACCGGCCGATCGCGGTCGCGATCACGGGTGGGATCGGTGCGGGCAAGTCGACGGCGCTGGCCGCGTTTCGCGCGCACGGGGCCGCGACCGTCTCGAGCGACGAGATCGTCCATCACCTCCTCGCGTCGGACGACGCGGTGCGCGACGCGCTCGTCGCGCGGTTCGGTGACGGGATCCTCGGGGACGACGGCCGTCCCGACCGAGCGGCGGTCGGCCGCCGCGTCTTCGGTGACGCCGACGCGCTCGCCTGGCTCGAGTCGCTCCTGCACCCTCTGGTCTCGGGGGAGTACCTGCGGTGGCGTGAGCAGCTCGCGGGCCTGCCCGACCCGCCGGACGTCTGTGTGACCGAGGTGCCCCTGCTGTACGAGGTCGGCGCCGAGGAGCGCTTCGACGCCGTGGTCGTGATCACCGCGCCGCGACAGCTCCGGGAGCAGCGCCGCCGGGTGCCCCGTGACGACCGCGACGACCGCCTGCTCCCCGACCGGGAGAAGGTCCGGCGCGCGGACTTCCACTACGTGAACACGGGCACGTACGAGGACCTCGACGCGTGGGTCGTCGAGACGCTCGCCGAGCTCCGTCGCCGCGCCCGGGCCGGCGACACGTCGCCGCCGGCGTGAGGCGCGCGCTCCTCGTCCTGCTCGTCGGCGCGGTCGCCATCGCAGCGGCGGCGGCGTACGTCGTCCGGACGGAGCCGACCTGGTACCTCAGGGTGAGGTATCCGCTCCGCTACGAGGCGATCGTCACCGCGCACGCGCGCAACTACCGTCTCGACCCGGCGCTGCTGGCGGCCGTGATCTACACCGAGAGCCGCTTCGACGCCGACGCCGAGTCGGGGGCCGGGGCGGTCGGGCTCATGCAGCTGCTCCCGGACACCGCGAAGGGCATCGCCCTCCGTACCGGCGGTCGCGGGTTCACCGTCGCCGACCTCTACGACCCCGAGATCAACGTCCGCTACGGCTCCTGGTACCTGCGCAACCTGCTCGACCGGTACGGCACCGTGCGTCTCGCGCTCGCCGCCTACCACGCGGGCCAGGGCAACGTCGATCGCTGGCGTCGTCGGGGCGCGGGCATCCGCTTCCCGGAGACCCGTGCGTACGTCGACGCGGTCGTCTCCGCCCGTGCGAAGTACCGACGTGCCTACGCCGACGAGCTCGGGTCCGGCTGAGCGTCGGGCTCGCCGCCGCTGATCGCGTCCTCCACGAGCCGCACGACGACGTTCGGATCGATGCCGTCGAAGCCCATCCCCCGCTGCAGCACGATGCCGTCGAGGACGATGCCGAGGAACCGGCTCAGCTGCTGCACGGTGACGTCGCCGCGGAGGCGCCCGCTCACCTGGGCCGACGTCAGCTGCGAGTGCACGCGCTCCCGGACGTCCGGTGCCGCGCGCTCCTGCCACCGCGCGCGGAAGTCCGCGTCTGCGCGCAGGCGGCGCCCGAACTCGAGGTAGACGGCGAGCCAGTCGGCGTCCTCCTCGGTGACCGCCTGCACGAGCGCCTCGAACCCCTCGTCCGCGAAGAGCGACATCAAGCGCTCGTTGTCACGGCGGGCGAGCTCGACGAAGAGCTCCTCCTTGGAGGGGAACCAGTTGAAGATCGCCCCCCGCGAGAGCCCGATCTCCTCCTCCAGCCGTGCGACGGTGGCCCCTTCGTAGCCGTATTGGGCGAAGCAGCGGCGCGCGCCTCCGAGGACCCGCTCGATCCGCTCCTGCCTCTGCTCCTCGGTGATCTTCGGCATGCTCCCACTTTACAAAACAGTACGTTCGTTTTATTATAGCGCCATGAGAGATTCCCGACATTCCCAGTTGGCCGAACTCCTCGTCGACACGTGTCTGGGCGTCCAGCCCGGCTGGCAGGTGGTGATCCTGTCCTCGCCGCTCGCCCGGCCACTGCTCGAGGAGCTCGGAGGCCAGATCGGCCGTCGCGGCGCCTACGCGATCTTCAAGATCGGCTTCGCCGGCGTCGGCAGCGCGCGCTGGACGAAGGAGGCGCCGATCGAGCTGCTCGGGACGATGGCGGACATCGACCGGCACGCGCTCATGACGTGTGACGCACTGATCCAGGTGATGGCTCCCGAGAACACGCGCGAGGCGTCGGGGATCGACGCCGAGCGCCTGCAGAAGCTCCAGTTCGCGTTCCAGCCCGCCCTGGAGAGGATCGCCGACGAGAAGATCCCGTGGGTCGGCTGCCAGTTCCCGACTCCCGCCCTCGCACAGGAGGCGGAGATGTCGACGGAGGACTTCGCCGAGTTCCTCTACGGCGCCTGCCTGCTCGACTGGGACGCGGAGCGCGAGCGCATGCAGCGCTACGCGGATCGCTTCGACGCCGCACGCACGGTGCGCATCGTCGGCGCCGGCACCGACCTCACGCTCTCGATCGACGGGCGCACCATGCACGTCGACGCTGGGGGCAAGAACATCCCGGGCGGGGAGGTCTTCACCTCGCCGCTCGAGGACTCCGCGGAGGGGGAGATCGCGTTCTCGGAGTTCCCCGCGGTCTACGCGGGACGGGAGGTACGGGGGATCCGACTCCGCTTCGAGGGCGGCCGCGTCGTCGACGCATCGGCCGAGGCGAACGAGGAGTTCCTGCTGCAGATGCTCGACACGGACGAGGGCGCACGCCGGCTCGGGGAGCTCGGGATCGGCTGCAACCCGGGGATCACGCGCCACATGCGGAACACGCTGTTCGACGAGAAGATCGACGGCACCGTCCACCTCGCCCTCGGCAAGGGGCTCGCCGAGGTCGGAGGCGTCAACGAGTCGGCGATCCACTGGGACATCGTCAAGGACCTTCGGGACGGCGGGCGCATCGAGCTCGACGGCGACGTCGTCCAGGAGAGCGGCCGATGGCTCGTCTGAGCATCACGGGCTGATGCGGTCGCCGCTCCTGCAGCGGTCGATCGTCGCGCTCGTCGGCGCCCAGGTCGTGTCCGCCCTGGGCACGCAGATGACGTTCCTCGCGCTGCCCTGGTTCGTGCTCGAGACGACCGGGTCGCCCGCGCGGATGGGGATCGTGCTCGCGGTCGAGCTCCTGCCGGTCGCGCTCCTCGGGATCCCGAGCGGCTCGATCGTCGCGCGCCTCGGGGCCCGCAACACGATGCTCGTCGGGGACCTCGCACGGGCGCCGCTGATGCTCTCGATCCCGCTGCTGCACGAAGCCGGGCTGCTCACGTTCCCACTCCTCCTCGTGCTCGTCGCGCTCGTCGGGGTCTTCATCGCGCCCTACTTCTCCTCCCAGCTGATCGTGCTGCCCGAGATCCTCGGCGACGACGAGCGCCTCGTAAGCAAGGCGAACGCGATCGTCGAGGGCGCGCGACGTGCGACGAGCCTCCTCGGGCCGGCACTCGCCGGCGTCCTGATCGCGGTGATCGGGGCGACGACGGTGCTCGTCATCGACGCGGCGACCTTCCTCTTCTCGTTCGTCCTGCTCGCGGCCTTCGTGCCACAGCGGAAGCCGCTCGCGCAGGAGGAGGACAGTCGCGGCGTCCTCGCGGGCGTCCGGTACCTCGTGCACGACCGCCTGCTCCGCGTGCTCGGGTTCTCCGCGATGGTCGCCAACGGGCTCGGGATGATGCTCGTGGCGGGCCTTCCGGTGCTCGCCTACGAGGAGTTCGGCGGTAGCTCACGCGTCGCCGGCTCGTTCTTCGCAGCCTTCGGCATCGGCGCCATCGCCGGGAGCGTCGTCGCGCTCAAGCTCGTCGGGCGTATCGAGCCGCTCCGGCTCGGCGCGGCCTCGTTCGTCGCCCTCACGATCCCGATCTTCGTCCTCGGCCTGGAGCTGCCCGTGCTCGGCGTGATGGCGGCGCTTGCGCTCTCGTCCTTCTTCGGGCCGCTCGTCAACGCCCCGCTGATCGGGGTGATCACGACGCGGACGCCCCACCGGCTGCGGGCGAAGGTGACGACGGCGGTGATCACGACGGCGATGCTGGCCGGCCCGCTCGGGTACGTGCTCGCCGGGCCGCTGCTCGAGGCCTTCGGGCCGCGGCCCGTGTTCGTCGTCGTCGCCACCGGTCAGCTGCTCGCCACGATCCCGTTCGTCACGGTGGCCTTCCGCGAGCCCCGCGCGGCGCCCGAGCCGGCCTGACCTCCCGGGAGGCGCCTAGACCGCCGGCGGCGGCGGCACGTCGCTCGTCATGTGCCGCCACAGGTTGTCCAGCATCCGACCGACGGGCCAGGTGAGGAGCGACGTGCAGAAGTCGAGCGTCCCGGCTGAGAAGACGCGGGCTCCGCGGCGGGTCTCGTAGTACGCCATCTCGCCGTGGAGGCCGGGGCCGAGGAGGCTCGGCACGAGGGCGACGAGGACGGTGCCCTCGGGCGAGTCGTTCGTGATCCCGTCGATCTCGATCCCGTAGCCGCCGACGAACTCGCCGAAGCTCGAGCCGTTCTCGATGCGCGTCCCCTGGAACAGCCACGGCACACGATCCGCGCCGACGACGTAGTACACGCCCTGCCGTGATCCGTCGTCGTTGCCCCGGTACTGCACGCCGAGCAGGCCGGCCTCGGGCCGACCGAGATCGCGCCACAGCTTGATCCGGCGGAGCTCCCCGCCCGCCCGTTCGACCTTCCAGAAGAAGTTGTTCGCGGAGAGGAAGATCAGGCGCCCGCCGAGGTCGCGGAAGCCCTCGACCACGTCGTACTCGTGCTCCGTCACGTACTCCGTGTGCCCGGGGAAGACGAGCAGGTCGTACGTGCGCCTGAGCGCGGCGCCGTCCGGGACCTGCTCGAGGTCGTCCTCGGTCAGCACCTCGGGCGCGTGCCCGCGCTTCTCGAGCCAGCGCAGGAACGGGAAGTCGTAGCGCCCGAAGCGCGGCGGCACGCCGCGGTCACGGTACGGGCGGTCGAGCACGACCGGTGGGGCCCCGCCCGCGTACCACGTGTCGCCCCAGCCGTCGCCGTCGGCGTCGTAGAAGTTGTACGCCTGCCACGTGTTCGTGGGGAGGACGACCGCGATCCGGCCCGTCGCACCGAGCGTTGCGGGCCGGAGCACGAACGGGGCGAATCCGATGCGCCCGTCGTCGGTCTCGACCCGGGCGACGTAGAGCCCGGGCGGCCACGAGAGGCCGGCCTGCACGGAGACGGTCCTCGGCGCCGTGCGCTTCCCCGTCCAGTCCATGCTCACGGGCTCACCCATCTGCAGGCCGGTCATCTCGTCGGCCCGCCCCGTCGGGTCGGGGCCGTGACCGACCCGGAGGAAGGTGAGCGTGAGCCGCGGTGCGTCCGCGAAGATCCGCAACGCCATCCCCTCGCCGGCGATGTACGAGCGCTCGGCGAACGCCGCCTCGACGCCCAGCACCCGCGTCACGGGGGCAACGGCGAGCTGCGGCGAGGCCGGGCGCCTCCTGCCGATCACGGTCCGTGCACCGCCGCGCTCGAGCGTCGTGCGCATCACGTACGAGCCGACCGGCGTCTCCGGCTCCGGTGTCCAGGCGAGCTCGTGTCGGCCGACAGGGAGGGTGCGCCGCGTGGACCACACGACCTTCGACTGGCGGGGCGCGGTGCGCACTGCCTCCACCGTCACCGTCGCCGCGCGGCGCAGGGTGACGGCGATGCGCGCCGTGTCGCGCCCCGCGACGCCGGGCGAGACCGTCGCGAAGAGCAGGTGGTCACCGGCGTACCGTCGGCCCGCGTTGCGGACGGCGAGACCTCCGACGGCCGGGCCGAGGCGCGCCCCGGCGCGCGCGAGACCTGCGGTCGCCCCGGTCGCCGCGGCGACGGCCGCGGCGCCCGCGGCGAGGAACCGACGGCGCGTGAGACGCCCGTGCACGATGGAACGGTACCCGCCGGGCGACGGCAAACACACGTTCGACCTCCGCTAGGCTGGCGTCGTGGCCGAGCTCCACGTGACCTCCGACTATCGCCCCACCGGCGACCAGCCGAAGGCGATCGACGAGATCGCCGCCTCCGTCACCTCCGGCAACCGCTTCCAGACGCTGCTCGGCGCCACCGGCACGGGGAAGACGGCGACGATGGCATGGATCATCGAGAAGCTGCAGCGGCCCGCGCTCGTGATCGCGCACAACAAGACGCTGGCCGCCCAGCTCTGCAACGAGTTTCGCGAGTTCTTCCCGTCGAACGCCGTCGAGTACTTCGTCTCCTACTACGACTACTACCAGCCGGAGGCGTACGTCCCACAGGCGGACCTGTACATCGAGAAGGACTCCTCCCAGAACGACGACATCGCGCGCCTGCGCCTCGGCGCGACGTCGGCGCTCCTCACGCGGCGCGACGTCGTCGTCGTCGCGAGCGTCTCGTGCATCTACGGGATCGGCTCGCCCGAGGAGTGGCGCAACCGCGTGCTGATCCTCGAGGTGGGGGAGACGCACGATCGCGACGAGATGCTGCGCCGGTTGATCGACAGTCAGTACGTCCGCAACGACACCGTGCTCGGCCGCGGACGGTTTCGCGTGAAGGGCGACGTGATCGAGGTGCAGCCGGCCAACGCCGAGACGGCGTACCGCATCTCGCTGTTCGGGGACGACGTGGAGCAGATCAGCCACTTCGACCCGCTCACGGGTGAGGTGTACGCCAAGCTCGACAACCTCGCGATCTGGCCCGCGACCGAGTACGTGACCTCGAAGCCGACGATCGAGCGCGCCCTCGAGGAGATCCGCGCCGAGCTGGACGAGCAGGTGGGCCGCTTCGAGGCCGAAGGCCGCATGCTCGAGGCGCACCGGATCCGCCAGCGCACGGAGTACGACCTCGAGATGATGCGCGAGCTCGGCTTCTGCTCCGGGATCGAGAACTACTCGCGCGTGCTCGAGGGCCGCCCGCAGGGATCGCACCCGTTCACCTTGATCGACTACTTCCCGGACGACTTCGTGTGCTTCGTCGACGAGTCGCATCAGACCGTGCCCCAGATCGGCGGGATGTACGAGGGTGATCGGTCGCGGAAGCAGACGCTCGTCGACTACGGCTTCCGTCTCCCGTCGGCGCTCGACAACCGGCCGCTCCGCTTCGACGAGTTCCTCGGCAAGGTGCAGCAGCTGGTCTTCGTCTCGGCGACACCCGGCCCGTTCGAGCTGTCGCGCTCGGCCGCCGTCGCCGAGCAGCTGATCCGCCCGACCGGCATCGTCGACCCGATGGTCGAGCTGCGTGCAACGCGCAACCAGATCGACGACCTGCTCTCGGAAGTGCGGCGTCGGGAGGAGGCCGGCGAGCGGGTGCTGGTGACGACGCTGACGAAGAAGATGGCCGAGGACCTCACCGACTACCTCCTCGAGGCGGGTGTCCGTGCCCGCTACCTCCACTCCGAGATCGACACGCTGCAACGCATCCAGATCATCCGCGAGCTGCGTCTCGGGGAGTTCGACGTGCTCGTCGGCGTGAACCTCCTGCGTGAGGGCCTCGACCTCCCCGAGGTGTCGCTGGTCGCCGTGCTCGACGCCGACAAGGAGGGCTTCCTCCGCGGCAAGACGGCGCTCGTGCAGACGATCGGCCGCGCGGCGCGCAACGTCCACGGGACGGTGCTGCTCTACGCGGACAAGGTGACCGAGGCGATCCAGGGGGCGATGGAGGAGACGGGACGGCGGCGCGACGTGCAGCTCGCCTACAACGCCGAGCACGGGATCACGCCGGAGACGATCGTGAAGGGCGTCTCCGACATCGCCGAGCTGCTCGCGCTCGAGTCCCCGAACGTGCCGACACGCCGGCGGCGCGGTGCGGCGACGGTCGAGGGCATGTCCCGGGACGAGCTCGAGAAGCTCGTGATCACGCTGGAGGAGGAGATGCTCGTCGCCGCGGAGGAGCTTCGCTTCGAGTACGCCGCGAAGCTCCGGGACGAGATCAAGGAGCTGCGGCGCGACCTCGGCGCGCTGGTCGAGACGGCGTCCCGATGAGCTCCGTGGGGCGGGCGCGCCGGTCCCTGTCCCGAGGGGACATCGACGGGGCGCTCGTCGATCTCTGGAACGCCGTCGAGCCGCTGCGGCTGCGTGGTGACCGCTCGGGGCTCGAGCAGGTCGCGCGCATGGCGGCGTCGATCGTGGAGAACGGCGACGGTTCGCAGTCCCGTGAGGCGACGCGCTTGCTCGACGAGATTCGACGCACGGTCGACCCCGATGCGCTCCGGCCCGCGGTCACGGGCGTCGGCGCGCCGGTGCCGGTCGACGACGGGCGCCACGACACCGCCGAGGAGTGGGACGACGCCGGCTGGGACGACGACGTGGTCGAGCCGGAGGTCGGCGAGGAGGAGGCGTCGGGGCCACGCATCGGCCCGCTCGTGTGGGCCCTCATCGTCGCCGCCTTCGTGATCTTCAACATCGTGAGCGGGCTGCTCCGAGAGTAGGCGAGAACCAGCCGCGGAAGCTCGCTCCGTGCCCGCGCGGCCCGGGCATCGGCCCTCGTCCGCGCGGAGGAGAGCGTCTCCCGGGCCGGCGCTTCAAGTCGCCGGAGCTCCCGCCGATAGATGGCCGTATGCGGGAACGCCCGCTCCATCTCCTCGCGCTCGCCGGGTTCGCGACCGTGGCTCCGGTCGCCGTGCTCGTCTACGTGGGCGACGAGAGCGTCTACCTCTCGGGGTGGGTGCACCTCGCCGGCGTCGGCGTCGGCGCGGCGATCGCGACCGCGGCAGCGGCGGCGCTCACCGTCGCCGGCGCGCGTCAGCAGGACGGTCGCGCCGTGCTCGTCGGCGTCGCGTTCTCGGTGATGGCCGCCCTGCTCTTCCTCCATGGCCTGACGACGCCGTTCGTCTGGTTCGACATGAACGGGGTCGTCGCGCTCACCGGCGGCCTCACGCTCCCGGTCGGCGGCGCGATCCTCGCCCTCTCGGCGGTTCCGGCGGTCGGCCGCCCCGGCGCCGTTCGGCCGCTCCTGTGGCTCCTCGCGATCGCCGTCCTCGTGATCCTCGCCCTGGGGGCGGTGGCGTTGCTGCACCCGGCGCTCGTCCCGTCGATCCCCGATCCCCGCAGCCCTGCTGCGCTGCTCCTGCTCACGCTCGGCCTCGCGTTCTTCGCCCTCCTGTTCCTGCGGGCGCTGCGCACGTTCCGCCTCACACATCGGATCGCGGACCTCCTCGTCGCGACGGGGATCGTCTGGCTGGGAGCCGCGCTCGTGCCGGCGCTCGTGCAGACCTACCGGAACCTCGGCTGGTGGCTCGGGCACGGCTTCGAGCTCGTCGGCATCGTGCTCGTCGGCGGCGTCGTCGCCTGGGACCTGTACCGCGGGTCGGCGCGATCGCGGCCCCTGTTCGGCGACCTGCGGGCCGTCGAGCTCGTCCTGCAGGAAGAGGCGTTCCTCGGCTCCCACGTCCGTGCGCTGCTCGTCACGCTCGGCGAGAAGGACACGTCGACGGAAGAGCACACGCGCCGCGTCGCGCTCCGCGCGGTCGAGGTGGGTGAGGAGCTCGGGCTGTCGGCGTCTCGGCTCCGAGGGCTCGCGCTCGGTGGTCTCCTGCACGACGTGGGCAAGCTGTCCGTGCCGACGGCGGTGCTCCGCAAGCCGGCGGCACTGACCGCCGACGAGTTCGAGCTCGTGACCCGTCATCCCGAGGCAGGCGTGCGACTGCTCCGCGACCTGGGTGGGTTCGGGGACGGCGTCTACGGGCTCGTCCGCCACCACCACGAGCGGCTCGACGGCTCCGGGTACCCCGACGGCCTCGATGGCGGGAATCTCGACCTGGACACGCGCATCCTCGCGGTGTGCGACGTCTACGACGCCCTCGTCTCGCCGCGTGTCTACCGCGAGGCGTGGCCGCACGAGCGTGCGGTGGCGCTCCTGCGCGACCCGGTGCAGTTCGACCAGCGCTGCGTCGCCGCGCTCGAACGGGTCGTCGCGCGTCAGCGGGACCCGGGGCTCGCGCTCGCCGTGTAGCACGCGCCGGGTTGCAGGATCGGCCCCGGCGGCGTCGCATCTGTCGTCATGGGCCGGGGTCGCGGCGTGCGCACCTACCGCTCCGAGGCGCGGCGCTACCGAACCGTGTTCCTCACCGCGACCGGGGCGGCCGCCGCGCTGCTTGCGCTCAACGTCGCCCTCCTCGGGGCCGTGCTGGACTCGGGCGCGGCTGCCACGGCTCTCGCCGCGGCGCCGCCCGCGCCTGCGCGGGCTGCCCCGGTCGCCTCACGGCCCGCGGCCGCCGAGCGCCGGACGACGTCATTGCCGGCCGTGCCCGAGGCAGGGCTGTGGACGTTCCGCGGCAACGGTCGGCGCGACCTCTCCGGCGTCGGTCCCGTGCCGCGTTCGAAGCCGCGCATCGTCTGGCGGTACCCGAGCAGCGGCGGCCTGTGCTCCCCGTCTGCCGACGAGAACGGGACGACGGTGTGGTGCGGCGTCGGCTGGACGGGCCAGCCGAACGTGATCCCACGACGCAACGGTCGTGTCGAGGTGCGGATCGGGGCGTTCGACCGCGCGTACCACTTCCTCGACGGAGCGACCGGACGGCGCGTGCGCCCGTCGCTTCCGACCGGCGACCTCGCGAAGGGCTCGGCGACCTCGGACCCCGACGGGTTCCCGCTCTTCTACGCCGGGTCGCGCGACAACAAGCTGCGCGTGGTCGCCCTCGACCGCCCGCGCCCGACGGTGCTCTGGTCCCTCGACAGCCACGAGGGCGGCCCGGTCGTCTGGAACGACGACTGGGACGGCGCTCCGCTCGTGGTCGACGGCCACCTGCTCGTCGGCGGCGAGAACTCGTGGTTCTACGTCGTTCGTCTCAACCGCAGCTACGGACCGGGCGGGAAGGTGCGCGTCCGCCCTCGGGTCCTCGCCCGCGTCCCGAGCTGGGACGCCCGGCTGCTCGCAGTCCGGCCCGACCGAGCCTTCTCGATCGAGTCGTCGGTCTCCTACCACGACGGGATCGCGTACTTCGCCAACTCCGCCGGCCTCGTGCAGGGCTGGGACGTGCGGCCGACGATCCGCCACGGCAAGCCTCCCCGTCGGGTGTTCCGGTTCTGGATGGGTGACGACACGGACGCGACCGTCGTCGTCGACGAGAAGGGCTTCCTGTACGCGGCGAGCGAACTCGAGCGCTTCACCGAGCGGTCGAAGCGGGTCGGGCAGCTCGTCAAGCTCGATCCGCGCCGCCCGCGGAGCCCCGTCGTGTGGTCGGTTCCGCTCCGGCGCGTCGGCTGGATGGGGAAGGCCGGCGCCTGGTCCACGCCCGCCGTCGACCGCCGCACGGTGTACGTCACGACGAACGCCGGCGAGCTCGTCGCCGTCGACCGGCGCACCGGCCGTGTCCGCTGGCGGATCGGGCTCTCGGGGCACGTGTGGGGCTCGCCCGTCGTGGCCGACGGCGTCCTCGTCCAGGGCGACTGCAGCGGCGTGCTGCGCGCCTTCGACGTCCGGGCCGAGCGCCGACGCCCGCGGGAGCTCTGGTCGGTGCAGCTCGGCGGCTGCATCGAGGCGACGCCTGCCGTCTGGCAGGGCCGGATCTACGTCGGCACGCGCGGCGGTGCCCTCTACGCGCTCGGGTGAGTGGCGTGCGCCCTAGGGCGCACGGAGCGTCGCCACCTT
>NZ_DBNHWK010000067.1:0-51391 GCF_057140465.1 Gaiella sp. | reverse complement strand
GTACTGACCATGGCCAAGGAGATCTTCGTCGCGTACGGCGTCGACGTCGACGCCGTCGCCGGGTGGCTCGGGTCCTACGGAGGCGAGAACTCCCCCGACGACATCTCGCGCGGGCTCTTCGCCGGCGAGGTGGGGACACCGCGCCTGCTCAAGCTCTTCGAGCGTCACGGCCTGAAGACGACGTGGTTCATCCCCGGGCACTCGATCGAGACGTTCCCGAAGGAGACGGAGATGGTCGTCGCCGCCGGGCACGAGATCGGGATCCACGGGTACTCCCACGAGAACCCGATCGCGATGACCCGGGAGCAGGAGACCGAGGTGCTCGACAAGTGCATCGGGCTCGTCGAGCAGTACTCGGGCAAGCGGCCGACGGGCTACGTCGCTCCGTGGTGGGAGTTCTCCACGGTCACGAACGAGCTGCTGCTCGAGCGGGGCATCAAGTACGACCACTCCCTGATGCACGACGACTTCCTGCCCTACTACGTGCGGGTCGGCGACTCGTGGACGAAGATCGACTACTCGAAGAAGGCGTCGGAGTGGATGGTGCCGCTGGAGCGCGGCGAGGAGACCGACCTGATCGAGATCCCCGCGAGCTGGTACCTCGACGACCTGCCTCCGATGATGTTCATCAAGACGGCGCCGAACAGCCACGGCTTCGTCAACCCGCGCGACATCGAGCAGCTGTGGATGGACCAGTTCGACTGGGTGTACCGCGAGTACGACTACGCCGTGTTCACGATGACGATCCATCCCGACGTGAGCGGCCGCCCGGCGGTGCTCGCGATGCACGAGCGGATCATCGAGCACATCAACCGCCACGACGGCGTGCGCTGGGCGACCTTCGACGAGATCGCCGACGACTTCGCGCAGCGGAACCCGCGCGGCTGAGGTCGCGCGGGCGGGGACGGTCGCACGCGGCGACCGTCCCCGCCGCTAGCCCACGGCGGCGGCGAGCGCCTCGGCGGGGTCGATCCCGGCCCCGAGCGCGACCTGCAGCAGGACGCGCGCCTTCGGCCCCGCGAGGTCGCCGGCGAAGAGCGCACCCGCCTCGGCGAGGTCGCGGCCGCCGCCGCGCCCGTACACGGGCTCGACGCGACCCTCGAGGCACCGGCTGCAGACCGCCACGACGACACCGGCCGCGACCGCCTCGCGCACGGCCTCGACGACCGCGTCGTTCGCGTTGCCGCGCCCCGTGCCCTCGAGCACGATCGCACGCGCTCCCGTCTCCGTCGCCGTCCGCACGAAGCGCCCGTCGCTCCCGGCGTGGAGCCGGATCAGGTCGACGGGCGCCAGCTCGTCCGGGTCGGGCAGGGGATCGGGCCGCCCGGGCGCCCTGCGGTAGCGGACGGCGCCCGCGTCGACGTGCCCGATCGGGCCGTAGCCCGGCGAGGCGAACGCGCGGAGCGCACTCGTGTGCACCTTGCGCGCCTCGCGGGCGGCGTGGACCTCGCCGGCGAACGCGATCAGCGCCCCCCGACCGCGCGATGCCGGCGCCGACGCGGTCGTGATCGCGTCGCGGAGGTTGCGCGGCCCGTCCGCGTCGCGCTGCTCCGCACCGCGCTGTGCGCCCGTGAGCACGACGGCGGCCGCCGAGTCGGGGAGCAGCAGGTCGACGAGGTACGCCGTCTCCTCCATCGTGTCCGTGCCGTGCGTGACGACGGTAGGTGTGCCCGACACGGCGTGCTCGACGACGCGCCGGGCGAGCGAGAGCGCGAGCGCGCCGTGGACGTCGAAGCTCGGGACGTGCAGGAAGTCGTCGAGCTCGAGGGTCGGAGCATCCGGCCAGTCGAGCATCTCGACGAGCTCGTCCCCGGAGACGGCGGGGACGAGCTTGCCGGTGTCGGGGTCCGGTCGCATGGCGATCGTGCCCCCGGTGGACACGACGACGACGCGCGGCACGAACGCCTACTTGTCGGTCGAGCGTGCGGTCTCGACGCGCATCTGACCGCCGACCTCCTCGCCGAACTCCTCCTCCACGCGGTGCACGGGGGTGGCGCTGCCGCCGCCGCGGAGCTTGACGATGAGGGCCGCGACGACGAGGAAGGTGAGGACGACGAAGATCGAGACGAGCGTCGTCGCGGTGCCGAGCGCGTACAGGTCGGGACGGATCGCGCCCGTGAAGGTGAGGCCGCCGATCGTGAGCGGCAGCGTGTCGGTCGAGGTGATCTGGAAGAGGATCGAGCGGTCGTAGTCGTTCCAGGTGAGGGTGAAGCCGAAGAGGAACGATCCGAAGATGCCCGTCCAGACGAGCGGCAGGGTCACCTCACGGAACGTCCGCGCCTTGCCGGCGCCGAGGTCACGGGCCGCCTCCTCGATCGAGTCGTCGTAGCGGTTCCAGACCGCGAGCATGACGAGGAACCCGAAGGGGATCCCCCAGATCACGTTGGCGCCGAGCGCCGTCTTCCAAATCGACGTGGGAACGTCCATCCAGGCCCAGAACAGCTGGGTGCCGAGCGCGAGCAGGAAGCCGGGGGTCATCAGCGCGAGCAGGATCACGTAGAACGCGAGCGACGCGCCCCGGAACCCGCGCCGGAAGGCGACCGAGAGCGAGAAGGCGATGAGGGCGACGATCGCCCCGGCGGCGAGGCTGATCCAGAGCGAGTTCCGGCCGGCGGCGGCGATCTCGTCGGCGTGCGAGCCGGGGATCGAGGAGTCGAAGAGCGACTTCCACCAGTTGAAGCCGGCAGGCCCGCGGAACGGCCACGTGAGGCCGCCGTAGATCCCCTGGAGGGAGAGGACGCCCATCAGGATCATCGGCAGGTAGAGGAAGCCGAGGAAGATCACGAAGTAGACGGCGAGGATCCACTTCGCCCAGTCGATGCGTCGGCGGGGCTTCCTGGGAGCGGCCGTGGTCGTCGCCGCGCCGGCGGGGGCGGCGGCCTCGGAGGCGGAGCTCACCTAGATCTCCTCCCGGAGGTTCGCGAAGCGCGTGATCACGAACACGCCGACGAGCAGCACGGCGACGAGGAGCACCGCCGACGCCGAGCCCTGCGGATACTGGATGCCGATCTCGACCTTCGACTGCACGATCGTGCCGACCGACGAGATCTTGTTGCCGCCGATCACCTTCACCGTGCCGTACTCGCCCATCGTGAGCACGAAGATGAAGATCGAGCCGATCACGACACCGGGCATCACCTGCGGCAGGATCACCTCGCGGAAGGTGCGGATCCAGCTGCCGCCGAGATCGCGTGCGGCCTCGATCGCGCTCCGGTCGACCTGGGCGAGCGCGAAGAAGAGCGGCGTGATCATGAACAGGATGTAGAGCTGGATCATCGCGAGGCGCACGGAGAGCGTCGAGAACCCGAGTGCCTCGACGGGGTTGTCGACGATGCCGAGCTTGCGGAGCACCTGGTTGACGCCGCCCTCGCGTCCCATCAGGGGGTACGTCCACGCGATCGCGCGGGTGAGGAAGCTCGTCCAGAACGGCGCCAGCGCGATCACGAAGAGCGCGATCTGGTTGCGCAGGTTCTGCACCTTGAGGGCGAGGAAGTATGCGACCGGGAACCCGAAGATGAGGCACGCGGCAACGGCGATCACCGACGTCGTGAAGCTCGAGAGCATGTTGCGCCAGTACGTGTCGTCGCCGAACAGGTCGGTGTAGTTCTGGAGCGTCCAGTCGGTGACGAAGCCGGACTTCGCGCCCTGCTCGTAGGTCCAGAAGCTGACGAGCAGGATGAAGACGAGCGGGGCGAGCAGGAAGAAGGCGAGCCAGATGTAGCCCGGCAGGCCCCAGAAGAACGAGATCAGCCCGTACCCGCGGGCCTTGCGCTCCTCTGCTCCCTGCGAGCGGGCGGCCTCCGACCCGCTGACCAGCGGCTCACTGCCGAAGGAGTTGGACATCCTCCTCCTCCCACGTGACGCGCACGGTGTCGCCCTCCCGGCCGCGTAGCACCGGGTACTGGTCACCCGCGACCTTCGCGAGCATCCGCTCGCCGCCGACGTCGAGGTGGAGCTTGACGAGGTCGCCGAGGAACTCGACGAACGTCACGTTGCAGTCCGCGGCGTTCGTGGCCGCGTCACCACCGCCTGTGTCGGAGACACGCACGGCCGCCGCCCGGACGGCGAGGTCGGCCCGCTCGCCGACGGCGGGGCTTCCACCCTCGTCGGTGCGGGCGCTCGCGCGGACGCCGGCATCGCTCTCGACGACGACACGGGTGTCCGTCCGCTCGACCACCTTCCCCCGGATCAGGTTGTTGTCGCCCATGAACCGTGCGACGAGCTCGTTGCGCGGCCGGGTGGCGATCGTCAGGGGGTCGGCGATCTGCTGGATGCGCGCGTCGTTCATGACGACGATCCGGTCGGCCATCGACAGCGCCTCTTCCTGGTTGTGCGTCACGTGGATGAACATCAGGCCGAGCTGCCGCTGCAGCGCGCGGAGCTCGACCCGCATCCGCAGCTGGAGCAGGCGGTCGAGGTCGCCGAGCGGCTCGTCGAGCAGGAGCGCCTTGGGCTTGGTGACGAGCACGCGCGCGAGCGCGACGCGCTGCTGCTGCCCACCGGACAGCGCCCGTGGCTTGCGGTCGGCGAGTGACTCGAGGCCAACCATCTCGAGCGCCTTCATCGCCTCCTGGCGCCTCTCGCCCTTGCCGACGCCGTGCATCTTGAGGCCGAACTCGACGTTGTCCAGCACCGAGCGGTGCGGGAAGAGCGCGAAGTGCTGGAACACCGTCGTCGTCGGACGCTTGTCGGGCTCGAGGTCGACGAGCGACTGGCCGTCGAGCACGATGTCGCCGCTCGACGGGAACTCGTGGCCACCGATCATGCGCAGCGTCGTCGTCTTCCCGCAGCCCGACGGGCCGAGGAGGACGACGTACTCGCCGTGGTCGACGTGCAGGTTGACGTCGTCGACGGCGACGGTACCGCCGGGGAACACCTTCGTCAGCCCGATCAGGTCGAGGCCCGAGGGCTGCGAGGCGGAGGGGGCGGTGGCCGCCCCCTCCGTCGTCGCTGCTGCTTCCGAGTCTCCCATCGTCAGGCGGACAGGAACTCGTTCACCTTCTTGACCTGGTACACGTTGTTCGTGAAGAACGAGTTCCAGGTCGAGTACTTGCTCCCGCGGTTCGCCAGCGAGCCGCCGTCGCGGAACGAGCCCTTCTTGATGTCGCCGACCTGCCCCGTGATGCCCGGGAGGTCCTTCGAGGCGCGCTTGCCGTTGTACCAGAACTGGTACTCGTCGATGTCGAAGCCCGCCGCCTTGCCCGCAGCGCTGTTGATCCAGGCCCCCAGCCTCGCGCCGTTCGCGATGTAGTAGCCCTGGCGCATGATCAGCGCGCCGAGCCACCCCTGCTGCATCCAGTTGAGGTAGTCGTACACCGCCTGGAGCTTCTCGCCCGTGACGTGCTTCGGGATGCCCTGGGCGCTGCACCAGCCGCGGAAGCCCGTCGGCGGCGCCGCGTAGCGGCAGTTGACGCCCTGGGCGACGAGGAGCGCGACGGCCGGCGACCACATCGACTCGATCACGACCTCCTTCGAGGCCATCAGGTTGACCGACTCGTTGAAGGTCGACCAGAAGGCGCGGAACTGCCCCGCCTTCTTGAAGGTCGTGAGGATCTTGAACAGCCGATCCATCTCCGGCTTGGTCATGTTGCCGACGTCCCTGAACTTCATCAGGCCGGCCGCCTCGACAGCGAGACCGGCGTCCTGCGTGAGGATGCCCGGGTCGTTCAGCAGGGCGACGCGGCCGCGCCACTTGACGTTCAGCAGCTCCGCCCAGGAGACGCGGTTCGGCGCCTTGGTGAGCACGTTCCCGTCGTAGCCCATCGAGTCCATGTTGAAGTGGGCCGGAGGGCCGACGACGTAGCGCGGCATCGGCCTGCCGCGGAAGGGCTTGTTGGTCGCCTCGTTCCACCACTGGACGATCTGCTTGTTCGTCTTCGGGCCCTGCCTCGTCAGCGGCAGCCCCGTCGACCCGTCCGGGTCGACGAAGATGACCCTGAACGGCGCGTTGCCGTCGCCGGTGGTCGCCTTCTTGTTGTTCGGGAGGAGCCGGCCCTTCGTGAAGACCTGGTAGTTCTGCTTCCAGTACCTCAGCTTCCGCGTGTCGACCGGCTGGAAGTTGCCGGTGGGCCAGATCTGGAAGTACTGGTAGTTGTAGAGGCCGCCGATGTCGAAGCTCCGCGGCGCGGTGATCGACTTCTGCACCTGGGCGTTCGTGCCCATCAGCTGGATGTTGAACTTGACGCCGAGGTCCTTCTCCGCCTGCTGCTCGGCACCCTGGGGCCACTCGACGCCGAGGCTGATCATGTTCAGCGTCCCGGTGTACTTGCCCGCTGCAGCCGGTGCTGCGGAAGCGCGTCCAGCCAGCGAGGCGAGGCCTGTCAAGGCGGCGGCGCCCACTCCACCCTTGACGAGCACGTCACGACGCGAGAGCCGCCGCTGTTCGGGTGTCTCCGCCCGAACGGCCTCGGGCTCCGTGAAGTCGTTGCGGGTGAGCTCGTCCATGTACCCGAGCTGATCGGCGTACTCGACCGGATCGAAATCCGTCTCGTCGAATCTGCTCATTCGCCTTCTCCTTTCGCCCCCGGTTATCCGGTGGGTAGTCGCGCGACGGGCTGCCGTGCGTTCCGCCTCCCTCTGGCTAGGACGTCTCGCCAGAGGGTTAGTTGTATACAAGGCTCCACGAACCGCGTCAACTGGGTCCTCGCGCCTGTCGCCCCCCGGAGGCCGCGAGCACGCCGGTCCCACCGCGCGGAGGACGTGACCGACGCGTGGCCGCGACGAGCAGGAGGTACGCGGCGGCGCCCGTGGCGACACCCCAGACGACCTTGAGCCAGCCGTCGGGGACCGCGTAGTAGACCGCCACGCCGACACCGATCGCGGCGACCGCCGCGATGTTCACGCCACGAACGTACGCGTATCGCCCCTTCGCGTCGAAGAGCGCCGGGACGTCGATCCGCATGCGCTGGACGACCACGTAGTCGGCGAGGAAAACGCCCGTGAGGGGAGCGCCGAGGTTGCCGAGGTGCGTGATCCACGTCTGGGCACGCTCGATGAAGTCGGGGAACGCGGAGAGCACGATCGCGAAGATCGCGACCGCGATCGTGGCCCGGATCCGCCCGAGGCGCGGCACCGCGTTCACGAGGGAGAGCCCGGACGTGTAGACGTTCGTGACGTTGGCGGCGATCCCCTGGACGACGATCGCAGCGAGCATCAGCACGAGGAGGAACGACACCGACGTCACGTCGGCGACGGCGACGAACGGGTTGACCTCGCCGGTCGCGGCGGCGGCGTAACCGCCGACGAAGGTCGTGATCGCAGCCGAGGTGAGCGCCGACCCGATGTACCCGATCCGCATGTCCCGACGGGTCGGCGTGTAGCGGCAGTAGTCGGCAACGCTCGTGACGAGGGTCAGGGAGGCGCCGCACATCACGGTGACGTACGTCGCGAAGCCGACCCACGTGAGCGACTGGTCGGGCGAGTCGAGCACGCGGCCGAGCGCGTACGCCGGGTCGTCCGAGGCGAGGAAGAGCCCGACGAGCAGGACGGTGAAGAGGAGCGAGACGGGGAGCACGATCCGGAGCAGCCACCGGGTGACGTCGAAGCCGAGCACCGCAAGCGTCGCGTGGACGCCCGCGAGGGCGAGCGCCACGGGGACGAGCGGGAGCCGGTCGCCGGTGAGCACGAGCACGATCGCCTGGAAGCCGAGGCCGGCGGTGAGGGCCTGCGCGGCGAACCAGTAGCTCGCGGCGATGATGCGGTACGGCGAGCTGAGCAGGCGCGCACCCCAGTAGCCGAGCGACCCCCGCATCGCCACCTGTCCCGGCAGCCCGTCGTCGACCCCCGGCTGCGCGACGACCACGAGCAGGGCGTATGCGAGCGCCTGGCCCAGCACCATCGCGGCGACGGCCCACAGCAGGGGCAGCCCGCCGTCGACCACGGCGAGCGCCCCGAGCACGTACATCACGGGGTTGAGGAAGAACGTGAAGTTGATCGCGAAGAGGTCGCGCCACCCGGCCGTGCGGAGCTCGGCGGGGATCGGCTCGATCCCGTATTCCTCGAACGCGACCATCCCGGCGCGCCTCCCGGCTCAGCCGCTCAACGGGTGCCGCCGTAGGAACTCCACGACCGCGCGCCCGTGCTCCTCGGTGGCGTCGAAGATCGTCGAGTGCCCGGCGCCGGCGATGACGTACTTCTCCGCACCCGCGATGCCCTCGTAGATGCCCTCCTGGCCGACGCCGTTCGGCCCCTGGTCCCACGGCGTCATGATGTCCTCGTCCCCGCCGAGGACGAGCGCGGGCGACGTGATCTTCGGCAGCCACGACGTCAGGTCCATGTCGTTCATCGCCTGGCAGACGGCGGTGAAGACCTCGGTGCGGTTCGAGTCGCGGAGGATCTGCTGGCAGACGTCGGCGATCCCCTCGCCCTCCGGCGTCTCCAGGAACCGCTTGTTCACGGCCTGCCACGCGATCAGCTCGGCGAGCAGGCGGCTGCCGGGGCCGTCGGGATCGGCGTTCGCGATGTCGATCCAGTTCTTGAAGATCAGTCTGCCCATGTGGCCGAGCTTGGCGGCGGCGCAGTTGATGACGACGGACTGCGTCCGGTCCGGGTACTTGCCGGCGACGACGATCGCCACCATGCCCCCCATCGACGTGCCGTGGACGTGCGCGCGCTCGATGCCGAGCACGTCCATCAGCCCGACCAGGTCGTCGGCGAAGACCTCCATGTCGTAGTGCTGGATGGGCTTGTCCGACTGGCCGTACCCGCGCTGGTCGTAGTCGACGACCTGGAAGCCGGCGTCGGCGATCAGGGGCGTCACCGGGTCGAGGTTGAAGTGCCCGAACCCCGCGCCGTGGATCTGCACGACCGGCTCGCCCTCGCCGGTGACCCGGTACCAGAGGTTGACGCCGTTGACCTCCGTGAAGCTCTCCATCTTCCCCACCACCACCTTGATCGCTGGGCCAGAGGGCGACAGTATGTTCCGAATGTCTGACATACGACAAGGGACCAGGCTCAGCGGGAAGGTCGCGCTCGTGACGGGCGGCGCCTCCGGGATCGGCCGCGAGACGGCCGCCCGCTTCGCGGCGGAGGGAGCGCACGTCGCGGTCGCCGACGTGCGCGAGGAGGCCGCGGTCGCGGCGGCGGCGGAGATCGGCGGGGACGCGATCGGGCTCGAGCTCGACGTCACCTCGGCGGCGTCGGCCGACGAGGCGGTGGCCGCGGTCGTCGACCGCTTCGGCGGGCTCGACGTCGTCGTCAACAACGCAGGGGTGACGATCGTCGGCGGCGTCCACGAGATCGGGGAGGACGACTGGGATCGCGAGCTCGCGACGAACCTCAAGGGCATCTACCTCGTCTCGCGCGCCGCCTGGCCGCACCTCGTGGCCCGCGGCGGCGGCGCGCTCCTGCAGACGGCGTCGATCGCCGGCATCTGGGCGATCCCGTCCGATGCGGCCTACTGCGCCTCGAAGGCCGGGGCGATCATGCTCACCAAGTGCATGGCGCTCGACGGGGCGAAGGACGGGATCCGCGTCAACTGCGTGTGCCCCGGGTTCACGGAGACGCCGATGATCGACGGCTACTTCGCCGCACAGCCCGATCCCGAGGCCGCGCGCGCGCACGCGACGTCGATCCACCCGCTCGGCCGGCTCGGGCGCCCGCGCGACCTCGCCGACGCGTTCGTCTACCTCGCCTCGGACGAGGCCGCCTGGGTCACGGGGACGGCGCTCGTCGTCGACGGCGGGCTCACCGCGGGGATCTGGGGCGGCTGACCGGTCGCGGCGACGAACGACGAGGGACGGAGGAGGCATGACGGAGCACTTCATCGAGCGGATGACCTGGGAGGAGGTCGGTGCGCGCATCGACGACGGCGTCGACGCGGTCCTGATCCCGATCGGGACGACCGAGCAGCACGGCCCCCACATGCCGCTCGACACCGACTGCCTCATCGCGCGCTCGCTCTCGGCGCGGGCGGCGGCGCTCGCCGAGGAGGAGGGGCTGAGCCTGCTCGTCGCGCCGACGCTGAACGTGACGCTCTCCTGGTACCACATGCAGTTCCCGGGGAGCATGCACCTGCAGGTGACGACGTTCCTGCAGGTGTTCCGCGAGGTGTGCGACTCGCTCACGCACCACGGCTTCCCGCACCTCGTCGCGGTCAACGGGCACGGCGGGAACATCGCCGCCCTCACCGTGGCGGTGAACCACTACTTCGAGCAGACCGGCCGCCGCGTCTTCCTCGTCCAGTGGTGGGACCTCGCGGCGGACGCACTCGCCGAGATCGAGGGACCGATGATCCACGCCGAGGAGGCCGAGACGTCGCTCGCGCTCGCCCTCGGCCAGCGCGTGCTGATGGACCGGGCGTCCCGCGACGCGTGGGACCGCGGGCAGGCGGTCCGGGACGCGGGGTTCCCGTGGACGTCGTACGGGCAGTACGGCATGCGCCACGCCGGGCCGAAGGTCGTCGTCCCGATGGACATGCTCCGGGACATCACCGCGTCGGGCGTCGTCGGTGACGCCTCGCGGGCACGCGTCGAGACGGGTGAGCGGATCGTCGAGGTGCTGGTGCCCCGCATCGTCCAGGTCTGTAGCGAAATGGCCGGAAAGGAGCCGTCATGACACGTCGCGTGATCGACCTCTCACAGCCGCTCTCCCGCGAGAGCCAGCTGCACCCGTTCTTCCCGCCGACGCAGATCCTCCGCCACATCCTCCACACGGACGCGGAGCCCGGCCGCCCCTCCTTCTCGGCCGAGATCATCATCACCTCGAACCACGCGGCGACGCACGTCGACGCGTTCGGGCACTACGACCCGGACGGCGTGGCGATCGCCGAGATGCCGCTCGACACGTTCTGCGGGGAGGCGATCTGCGTCGACCTCCGGGCCTACGGCAAGGGTCACGACGTGACCGCGGACGAGGTCGAGCAGGCGGTCGTCGAGAGCGGGCAGCAGATCGAGCCGGGGGACATCCTGCTCTTCTGCTCCGACCACTACAGCCAGACGGCCGGCACGCCCGACTTCCTCGACGGCTTCTGCGGCATCTCCGCCGAGGCGGTGCACTGGATGGCGGACCGCGGCGTGAAGATCTTCGGCGTCGAGACGATCTCGCCGGACCTCGTGTACCTGACCGACGAGTACCCGACCCATCGCGCCTGCGCGGAGCGGGGGCTGACCCACTACGAGAACCTGAACAACCTGCGGGAGGTCGTCGGGCGTCGCTTCGAGTTCTACGGGTTCCCGCTGCGGCTGGAGACGGCGTACGGGTCGCCGGTGCGAGCCGTCGCGATCGTCGAGGACTGAGGCTCAGGCCTCGACGACGACGTCCACCGCCTCCACCGGGGCGGAGGCGAACGCCTCGTGGAACGCCGCCTGCGTCCACTGCTCCTTGGGCACGCGGCGGCGGAGCAACGTCACGGCGACCGACGGCTCGGCGAACGGGTACGGCGTGACGCGGGCGCGCCAGGGGCCGAGCGGCTCGAAGCGATACGACTCCACGTCGAACGGCTCCCCGGCCTCGTCCCAGCCGCGCATGCAGAAGGCGAGCGAGAACCGATCGAGCCACTGCAGTCGGTGGTAGTCCCCCCAGCGGAGCTCGTCGGAGACCCCCACCGCCGCCAGGCGCTCGGGGTACGCCGCCTCCTGCTCGGCGACGAACGCGTCGACGAGCTCCTGCGCCTCGGGCGCGCGGGTGAGGCCGAGCGCGGGGTCGGTGCCGTAGCGCTGGCGGTAGATCCCCGCGCCGTGCATCGACACGAGCAGGCCCGCATAGGGGTCCTCGTCCGTGATCGCGGCGATCCCCGCCCGGTAGAAGGCGAGGTGCGCGGGCACGTGCACGTCGAGGAACTGCACGGGCCTCGAGGCCTCGTCGACGAGCGGCGACCGCTCCCAGGTCGCCCACCCGTCGTCGTGGCGCCGCGCCGCGACGACGACCGAGTCGTGCCGCGGCCCGCGGTCGGCCCAGGCGGCGCCGAAGCCGGCCGCGAGATCGGCGTGGTCCGTCTGGAGGACGAGCTGCCACGAGTCGCCTGCGTCGCGAACGATCACCCTCGCATCGTGGCAGATCTATGATCGCGAGGTGGACGAGCAGCGCCCGACCTGGCTCCGTGTGCCCGCGCCCGAGGAGCTCCCCGAGGCGGTGCACGAGCTCTGGGCGCCCTCCCTCGAGAAGCTCGGCTTCGTCCCGAACGTGCTTCGCAACTACGCGCTGCGCCCGTCGCACCTGCTGGCCTGGAACGCCTGGTACGAGGAGGCGATGAAGGGCGACTCCGGTCTGACGAAGGCGGAGCGCGAGATGATCGCGGTCGTCGTCTCCGTCGCGAACGAGTGCGCGTACTGCATCGCCGCCCACTCCGCGGCGCTGCGCAAGCTGACGAAGGACGCCGCGCTCTCCGACCAGGTCGCCGCCGACCACCGCCGGGCCGCGATCCCCGAGCGAATGGTGGCGGCGCTCGACTACGCGGTGAAGCTGACGCTCCGCCCGACGGAGATGACCGAGGACGACGTCGAGGCGCTCCGGCGCGCCGGCTGGACGGACGAGGACGTGATGGACATCGCCGAGGTGACGGGGCTGTTCAACATGTCGAACCGCATGGCGTCCGGCCTCGGCTGGGCCCCGAACCCGGAGTACGAGGCGCTCGGCCGCTAGGCGCGGACGACCTGTCCGCCGCCGTCACTCCGGGTCGCCGCGCAGGGCGTCCAGCACCTCGTCGAGCGACACGACGTCCCCGTACTTCGTGTCGATGTCGTAGAGGTTGGCCTCGTGCGCTGCGGGGTTGCGGTCGCCGACCGCCTCCCGCGGGACGATCGGCCGGTAGCCGTGCTGGAGGGCGTCGAGCACGGTCGCCCGCACGCACCCGGAGGTCGAGGCGCCCGTCACGACGAGGCTGTCGCAGCCGTGCGCGGCGAGGAAGCTCGCGAACGGGGTGCCGAAGAACGACGAGGCCCAGAGCTTGTTGAACACGGGCTCGGACGGGAGCGGCGCGATGCGGGGGTCGATCTCCACCCAGGGCGTCCCCGCCTCGAGGGTGAGGAGCGCCGGGATCTTGTCGATGAACGCCGCGGCCGCCTGTTTCGCCGCCTCGTCGTAGGAGACGGTCGTGAAGGCGATGGGGAGCCCCCGCTCGCGGAACGCGCCGAGCAGACGGTCGATCGCCTCGACGACGTCGTCGAGGTCGCAGACGAGCGGCGACGCCGGGTCGGTGAACCCGCGGTTGACGTCGATCACCACGAGGGCGGGCCGCCGGCCGAAGCCGGCGCGCCCGTGGAATCCCTCGTGGCGCATCATCTGCCGGGCAGGACCGGGATCCGCGGGAGCGGATCCCGGTCGCGCGCACACCCCTGGAGGCGTCCGCTGCCGCGGCCGCGTCGCCGAGCCTCCCCGATCCCGGTCACTCGCTCACGACCCCGGTGCCGGCACGCCGTCGCCCTCGCGGACGCGGGCGAGCGCCTCGTCGCCCGGCTCGAGCGGTGACCACCGCAACGGCGTGGCGGGGGACGGCGGCTCGAGGCCCGTCTCGGCGACGCAGTTGGCGATCACGTCCTCGAGCGGCGGCCCGAAGTCGAAGGCGAGCGCCTCGCCTCGCTCCGTCCGCTGCCGCTCGCGCTCGGCCTCCGTGGACGCCTCGTCGACCGACCCGTCGGCGGCGAGCACGACACCGTAGCCCTCTGTTGCGAACTCCCGGCTGACGAGCCCGAAGGAGACGTCGCGCGCGACGAGCTCGGCCGGACGGTCGAGCCGGTCCTTCCAGCCGCCGCCGCCCGCCGTTCGGTACACGAGCATGTCGCCCGGCTCTACGACCACGTTGTCGCACTTCGACGGCAGCACCTGCTCGGTGCCGTCGGCGCGCTTCAGCAGCTTCGACGAGCGGGCGCCCGGCCAGCCGCCGAGCACGCCCCACGGCCGCGTCAGCCACCGGTCGTCGTGGATCGAGACCTCGCCCGGCTCCAGGTACACGTACCGCTTCTCCACGCCGTTGCCGCCCCGGTGGAAGCCGGGGCCGCCGGAGTCGGTGACGGTCGTGTAGCCGTCGATGCGCAGCGGGTAGTAGGCCTCGAGGTACTCGGTGGGGATGTTCTCGAACAGCGGCCACCACGAGTGGCCGTCCATCCCGTCGCCGATCGGCCTCCCCGGGATCCCGCCGTACAGGATCTCCATCGAGTAGAAGAACTCGCCGGCGTCGTCCCAGCCCGAGTACAGCATGTACGGGCTCGTGCCGTAGCCCGACGCCGTGTTCAGCTCCGGCGCCTGCTTCACGAGCGCGCCGCCGAGCACGTCGAACAGTCGTGCGAGCGCGTGCGTGCGACAGCCGAGCGCAGACGGGAAGCGCGGGTTGAGCAGGCTCCCCTTCGGCATCACCACGTGCAGCAGCGGGTAGAAGCCGTCGTTGAAGAGGATCTGGGGATCGTTGACCATGATCAGGTAGATCCCGATGAACATCTTGAACATGCCCTCGGAGAGGTAGAAGTTCACCGGGCCGAGCGCCTGCGGGTCGGTCCCCGACCAGTCGAAGAACGCCTGGTCGCCCTCCCGCCAGATCGTCAGCTGCATCTTGAACGGGCCGTTGCCGAGGCCGTCGTCGTCGACGTAGTCGACGAACGTCTGCGGCACCTCGGGGATCGCGACGAGGATCAGCTTCCGCATCGCCTCGTACGTGCGGTCGAGGAGCGCCTGCAGCGCGGCGAGGTAGGTCTCCTTGCCGAAGCGCTCGCAGAGCTCCATCACCCGCTTCTCGCCCGCCCGGCAGCCCGCGACGATCGCGAACAGGTCGGCGCGGTTCATCTCCGGCAGGCGGACGTTGTTGAAGATCAGCCGGAGCACGTCCTCCTGCGGCACGCCGCGCTCGATGATCTTGAGCGGCGGGATGATGATCCCCTCCTCGAAGATCGTCCGCGCCCCCGTTGGCAGCGACCCCGGCAGGGGGCCGCCCGCGTCCATCTGGTGGCCGAACTGGCTCGACCAGCCCACCAGCTCGTCCTCGTAGAAGATCGGCACGAGCACCAGCCAGTCGTTCGTGTGCGAGATCGACGCGGAGCACTTGAACGGGTCGGACGTGAGGATCACGTCCCCCGGGTACACCCCCCGGTCCCACTCCTCCATCATCTCGTTGATGTACGCGCCGAACTGGCCCACGACCATGCGGCCGCGCGGGTCGGTGATCATCGGGAACTCGTCGTGCTGCTCGCGGATCACCGGGCTCATCGCGGAGCGGAAGAGCACGGCGTCCATCTCGAACCGGGCGCTCTTGAGGGCGCCCTCGATGATGTCGAGCGTGACCGGATCGACGTCGATGTCCGTCGGGATCTCGGCGATCCGCAGCTCGTCGTGTGTCGTCGCCATCTCGGACCTCACGTCTTCGGGTTGATGAGGATGTTGTAGTTCACGTCGACCTCTCCCGAGTAGCCCGGGAGGACGACGGTCGTGGAGTCGAACTCGGTCACGATCGCCGGGCCGTCGAAGCGCATGCCAGGGGCGAGCTTCGCCCGGTCGTAGATCTTCGTGGGCACCTGCTCGCCCTTGAAGGTGATCGCGTGCTCGTCCGTCACGGCCACCGAGGCGTCGGCGCCGCCCACCTTCCCGACCGGTAGCTCGGGCTTGGGCACGGCACCGGAGCCGACTGCCCGCAGGTTGACGATCTCCGACAGCGTGTCGTGCATGCGGAAGCCGTAGAGCTGCTCGTGGAGCGCGTCGAAGCGCTCGTCGAGCCCCTCGAGCCCGTTCGCCCGGACATCGTCGGGGTCGACGGTGACCGGGATCTCGTAGCCCTGGCGGTGGTAGCGCATGTCGGCCGTGTAGGCGACGTGCTGACGGTCGACCTCGATGCCCTCCGTGTCGAGGAAGGCACGCGCGCGGACGCCGAGGCTCTCGAGGATCGACGCGACCTCCTCGGGCTCGGCGTCCGGGAGCACGCGGATGTAGGTCTGTGCGAACTCGTCGCGGAAGTCCGCGACGAGGTCGCCGATCGCGCAGAGGAGCCCTGGCGCGGGCGGCACGAGCACCGGGAAGGAGCCCATGATCTCCGCCACGGCGTTGGCATGGAGCGGGCCCGCGCCGCCGTAGGCGACGAGCGCGAACTCGCGTGGGTCGTGCCCGCGCTGCACCGAGACGAGCCGCAGCGCGCCGGCCATGTTCTCGTTGACGATCGCGAGGATCCCCTCCGCGGCCTCCTCGACGCTCGCCAGGCCCATCGCGTCCGCCACGGTCTGCACGGCGGCACGGGCGGCGTCGGCGTCGAGCTGCATCTCACCGCCGAGCAGCTGCGGCGGGAGATGGCCGAGGACGACGTTGGCGTCCGTGACCGTCGGCTCCTGCCCGCCACGCCCGTACGCCGCGGGGCCGGGATCGGCACCGGCGGACTGCGGCCCGACGCGGAGCGCCTTCGTCAGCTCGGGGACGTGCGCGATCGATCCGCCGCCGGCACCGACCGTGTGGACGTTCACCGACGGCACCTTGATCCGGAAGTGGCTGATCGACGTCTCGCGGCCGATCGTCGGCTCGCCGTTCTGGCACAGCGCCACGTCGGTCGAGGTGCCGCCCATGTCGAACGTGAGGATGTTCTCGAAGCCGGCCTTGCGGGCGACGTACAGCGCGCCCGCGACGCCGCCCGAGGGGCCGGAGAGGATCCCGTAGATCGGGTTCCGTGTCGCCTCCCCCGTCGTCATCAGCCCCGCGTCCGACCGGAGGATGTTCACCTCGGCCCCCGCCCCGACCCGTTGCAGCTCCGACTGCAGGTGGGTGACGTAGTCGGCCACCTTCGGTCGCACGTACGAGTTCATGCAGGCCGTCAGCGTCCGCTCGTACTCCCGGAACTCGGGGAGCACGTGCGACGAGAGCGTGACGGGGAAGCCGGGGTAGAGCCGCTCGACGACCGCCCCGATCTGCTCCTCGTGAGCCGGGTTCACGTACGAGTTGATGAGCCCGACGGTCAGCGACTCGACGCCCGACTCGACGAGGTCGCGGACGATCTCCTCGACCTGCGCCTCGTCCACCGGGACGAGCGTGCCGCCGCGGGCGTCCATGCGCTCGACCGCCTCGCGGGTGTCGGCCAGCGAGGCCGGCGGGTCCGGCTTGATCATGATGATCCAGCCTGCGAGCGGGCCCGGTGTCTGCGAGCGGGCCAGGTGCAGGATCTGCTTGAAGCCCGTCGTCGTGATCAGCCCGACGCGGGCACCCTTCGACTCCAGCACGGCGTTCGTCGCGACCGTCGTGCCGTGGAGGATGTTGCGGAGCTCACTGACCTCGATCCCGGCCTCCTCGCAGATCCTCGTGACGCCGGTCAGCACACCCTCGGACGGGTCCGCCGGCGTCGACGGGGTCTTCACGCGATACTGCGCGCCCCCGTCCGCGTCACTGACGAGGAAGAGGTCGGTGAACGTGCCTCCGACGTCAACCCCGAGCCTGTACGCCATCCCGGTTCTCCTTCTCCTCGATCTCTCCTGGGGTTATCCGGCGACCGGCGCGAACACACCGGCCTTGTAGACCATTCCCTCGAGCTCCCGCCCGAGCACGCCCTCGAGCCACTGGGCGACCTCGACCAACCCTCCGAGGTCGATCCCCGTCTCGACGCCCTCCCCGTGCAGCAGGTACACGAGGTCCTCGGTGCAGATGTTCCCGGTCGCACGGGGTGCGAAGGGGCAGCCACCGACGCCTCCGACGGACGCGTCGAGCACCGTGGCACCGGCCTCGACGGCGACGAGGGCGTTCGCGATCCCCGTGTTGCGCGTGTTGTGCAGGTGCGCACCGATCGGGACCCCGAGCTTCACCCCCTCCTCGACGAGATGCCGGACCTGCCGGGGCACGGCGACCCCGACGGTGTCCGCGAAGACGATCTCGTCGGCGCCGCCGGCGGCGAAGCGACCGGCGAGCTCGAGGACGACGCCGGGGTCGATCGCCCCCGCGAACGGGCAGCCGAACGACGTCCCGAGCGTGACGGTGGCGCGGATGCCGTCCTCGCGCGCCCGCGCGACGATCCGCTCGCCCGACTGCACCGAGTCCTCGGTGCCCGTGCCGGCGTTGCGCTGGTTGAACTCCTCGGAGACCGCGAACGCGAAGTGCACCTCGTCGAGCGCCGTCTCGCGGAGCCTGTCGTAGCCGCGGTCGTTGAGGGCGAGACCCGCGTAGACGACGCCGTCGCGCCGCTCGATGCCCGCGACGACGCCCTCGGCGTCGGCCATCTGCGGGACCCGCTTCGGGTGGACGAAGCTGACGGCCTCGATCCGTGGGACGCCGGCGGCGGCGAGCCGGTTCACGAGCTCCGCCCGGGTCGCGGCGTCCAGGATCTTGGCGTCGTTCTGCAGCCCGTCCCGCGGGGCGACGTCACAGATCGTCACGGCGGTCACAGCACACCCTCCTCTCGCAGGGCCGAGAGCTCGTCGTCGGACAGGCCGAGCAGCCCACTGTAGACCTCGTCGTTGTGGCTGCCCTCCTCCCACGTCGCCGACCAACGGACCTCGCCGGGCGTGTGCGACAGCTTCGGCACGATCCCCGGCCCGATGTACTCGCCGAACTCGGGGTCGTGGTGGGGGAGCAGCATCTCGCGTGCCTGGTACTGGGGATCCTCGAAGATGTCCGCGATCGTGTAGATGGGGCCGCAGATCACGCCGGCCTCGTTCAGGACCTCGTCGATCTCCTTCGCGGTGCGCTCACGCGCCCAGTCCGCGACGATCCCCTCGATCTCCTCCTGGTTCTCGCCGCGCGCGAGGTGCGTCGCGTAGCGCGGGTCGTCCGCGAGCTCCGGCATCTCCATCGCGTCGCACAGCCGACGGAACACGTTGTCGGCGTTGGCGGCGATCACCATCCACTTGTCGTCGGAGGACTTGAAGATGTTCGACGGCGCGATGCCCTTGAGGTTCGTCCCCTGCGGGCCGCGGACGATGCCGAGGCGGTCGTACTCGGGGACGGTGCTCTCGAGGAGGGCGAACGCCGCCTCCATCAGCGAGACGTCGACGACCTGGCCGACGCCGCCGCCGAGCGCGTCGCGGTAGTAGAGCGCGGCGAGGATGCCCTGGACGGCGAACATGCCGGCGAGCGAGTCGCCGAGCGACAGGTGCATCCGCGGCGGCGGCTGGTCGGGGAAGCCGTTGATGTGGCGGATCCCGCCCATCGCCTCGGAGACGGAGGCGAAGCCGGCGCGCTTCGCGTAGGGGCCGGTCTGCCCGTAGCCCGAGACCCGTGCGACCACGATCCCGGGATTCACCTCGCTGAGCTGCTCGTAGCCGAGGTTCCAGCGCTCGAGGGTGCCCGGGCGGAAGTTCTCGACGAGCACGTCCGCCCGCTTGACGAGCTCGAGGAGCAGCTGCTGGCCGCGCTCGTCGCGGAGGTTGAGCGTGATGCACTTCTTGTTCCGCGACTGCACGGGCCACCAGAGCGATCGCCCCTCGTACCGGGCCTTGCCCCAGTCGCGGATCGGGTCGGGCTTGCCCGGCGCCTCGACCTTGATGATCTCGGCCCCAAGATCGCCGAGCAGACGCCCGGTGAACGGCCCAGCGAGGAGCTGCCCGAGCTCGATCACCCGCATCCCGGTGAGCGGCCCGTGGGCGCCCGGGCGCTCGCCGCTCGAGCCGGGCGTGGGCGTGACCTCGCTCACCGGCCCGCGTCGGCCTCGAGGCGGGAGACGAGGACGTCCCGGCCGTGGAAGACGTGTTCGCGCATGATCGCGTCGGCGCGGTCGCCGTCGCGACGCTCGAGCGCGTTCACGAGCTGGACGTGCGCCTGATGGGAGAGGCGGGCCTGCTCCACCGAGTACCAGATGTACGACCGGTACACGAGCGGCGCGACGACGACCTGCCGGACCATCCCCGCCAGGCGCTCACTCGCGGCGGCATCGAGGACCATCTCGTGGAAGATGCCGTTCTCCTTGACGAGCTCCGTGACGCGGCCGTCCCCCTCGAGGTCGCCGACGTGGTCGGCGAAGCGGGTGCAGCTCGCTCTGAGCTCGTCGAGGGCTGCCTCCGTCACGCGTCTCGCCGCGCGTCTGGCGGCGTGCCCCTCGAGGACGGCACGGAGCTCGTACATGTCCTGGAGCTCCCGGGCGTCGTAGGCGCGCACCGTGGAGCCCCTGTTCGGAGCGGCGTCCACGAGGCCCTCGGCCTGGAGCAGGAGCAGTGCCTCCCGGATCGGCGTGCGGCTGATCCCGAGCTCGTTCGCCAGCTGCACCTCCTTCAGGCGCTGGCCGGGGGCGAGGCGGCCGTCCACGATCGCCTCGCGGATCAGCTCCATCGCGACGGACGACGCGGTTCGCGTGAGCGGCGGCTGACCGTCGAAGACCGTCTCCACCCGGTCGACCTTACAACGTGCTGGAGGCCCGCCGGAAGCGGGAGCGATCCGCGGTGCGCGTACGAGGCCCACGAGGGTCGTATACATCATGCGATTTGCCCGGGCAACCGCGTGGCGCGGGTCGGGACGGGAAACGCGGCGGTGGCTGCCCGACCGGGCACACTGTCCACGTGACGCAGACGCCGTTCTCGCTCCACCACGAGGACGAGGCGAGTGGCCTCGTCGCGTCGGTGTTCGCGGACGTCAGGCGCCGGATGCGCTTCACGCCCGCGATCTTCAAGGCGCTCGCCGCCGACCCCCCGGCGCTCGAGCTCGCGTGGGTGCAGGCACGCGCGATCGTTGACGATCCAGGATTCGACGCGGCGACCGGACGGCTGCGCGCCGCTGCGACGCCTGACGCCGGCGGCATCGGGCCGTCCCGCGCGATCGCGGAGGCGGTGGCCCCGTTCGCGGAGGAGCTCCCCGGCATGCTGCTCATCGTGTCGTCGCTCGGGCTCTCCCTCGACGGCCGGCTGCCGCGCAGGCCGCCGCCGCCGCTCGGGCTCGCCACCGGCGAGCCGCCCCCGGAGCCGACCGTGCCCGAGGCGCGCGGGGAGCACCCGCGCTACCGCGACGTCCGGGAGCTCTACGGCACGGCACACGTCCCGACGCTCTACCGGTCGCTCGCCGCGCTCGACCTCCTCGACGAGGCCTGGCCGATGGTCGCGTCGCTCCTCGGTGGCGACGCCGGACGCGAGCGCGTGGCGCGCCTCGCCGAGGCAGGTGAGCGGGAGGCGCTCGCGTTCCCCGACGCCGCGTGCTTCGACCTCGAGCGGACGCGGCCGGTGCTCGAGCAGTTCCGGATCGCGCTGCCGCGGAACCTCGTCGTCGCCGTCGCCCTCAGCGGGGGCGCGGCGTCGCCGGGGCCGTCGGGATCGCCGTCCGCGTGAGTCGCGTCGCGAGCAGCGCACCACCCGCGGCGATCCCGGCGCACGCGAGCCACAGCCCGTCCCACCCCGCGTGGTCGGCGAGCGCGCCGAGGAGCGGCGTCGACAGGCCGGAGATCACGAACACGACCGTTGCGGCGACGGCGACCGACCGGGCCGCCAGCTCCGCGCTCGCGCGCTCCCCCGCGCTCACGTAGACGAGGGCGTTCCACCCGAGCGCCCCGACGCCGAAGAGCACCGCGGCGGCGACGATCGCCGCCGGGCCGACGTGGAGGGCGAGGGCGAACAGGAGAGCGCCGCCGCAGGCGACGAAGCCCACCTCGACGAGCGTCCGCACGCGGCGCGTGCCGCCGCCGGTGTCGGCGATGCGCCCCCAGGCGATCCGGGCGAGCATCGCCGTGACGTTGATCGCGACGTAGGCGATCGATGCCGTCAGCGCCGAGTAGCCGGCGGCCCGGATCGCCGGGACGATGTACGTGAGAAGTGCCTGGAGGACGACGATGTAGCAGGCGGCGACGAGCAGCAGCCGCTGCATCCCCGGTGCGCGCACGATGCTCCTGAACGGCCGCTCGACCCTGCGAGCGCCGCGCACGCGGTCGTCGCCCGCGATCAGCGCGAACCAGATCCCGGTGGCGCACACCGCGACGGCGACTGCGAGGAGCGTCCCGCGGCTCCCGCCGGCCGCGTACAGGACGGGGAACGCCACCGCCGCGATCGTGCCGCCGAGCGGCACCGCGGTCTGGCGGACGCCGAGCGCCCACCCGCGTCGGGAGACGGGGAACGACCGGAAGAGGGCGCCCGCCCCGGCGACCGGGACGACCGCGCTGCCGATCCCGAACACGAACAGCCCCCCGAAGAGCACGCCCTTCGTCGACGCGAGCGCCGCCACGACGAGGCCTGCCGTTCCGAGAGCGGTACCGAGGAGCATCGCGTCGCGGGTGCCGAGCCGGTCGACGACGACCCCCGCGGCGATCAGCGCGACCCCGGCGCCGAGCAGGCCCGCGGTGAGGACGGCGCCCAGCTCGAGCAGGCTGAGGCCGAAGTCCGCGCGGAGCCTCGGGCCGATCGCCGGCAGCCCGAAGTTCACGAACGAGACGGTCGCCTGGGCGGCCGTCGCGCCCACGAGGACGGCGCCGGCCGAACGGGGGGAGCCCTGCACGCTGCGATTATCCTTGCGTCGTGAACCGCGACGCGATCGCACGGGAGCGGCGGCGGCGCGAGGCCGTCGAGGCGCTCGAGTTCGAGCAACAGCGCGAGGCCGCGCTGCGGGAGCAGATCGAGGAGACGATCCTCGAGGAGGAGCGACAGCGCGTCGACCGGGAGGCGCTCGCGCAGCTCGACCCCGCGGAGGCCGCCCTCGTGCGCGAGATCCTCGGCACCGACGACGAGGAGGACGAGGACGACGAGGCGCTCGAGGAGTGGGACGAGATGTTCGCGGACTTCGAGGAAGAGGACGAGGACGCGGCGGGCGACGCCGGCGCGGGGGACGAGATCGGGCGCCTGAACGCGGAGATCGAGGACTCGCGCAGCCGCCAGCGGGCGCTCGAGCGGTTCGTCGACGCCCTCGGGCGAGCCGCACGGCCCGAGGGCGCACCGCCCGCGACGTAGCCGCACACGACGGTGTAGGGTCGGTGCGATGCCACTGCAGCCGTCACGGGTGGTTGCCCAGCTCAAGGAACTCCGTGCGCTCACGGGCGACGAGAACGGCGCCCAGCGCGTCGCCTGGACGGAGACGTGGGCGACCGCACGGGAGTGGCTGGCGAGCCTGCTCGCCGACCTGCCGCTCGACGTCGAGCGGGATGCGGCCGGCAACGACTGGTACACGCTCCGCGGCGAGTCGGAGCGTGCGGTCCTGATCGGCGGGCACATGGACTCGGTGCCGAACGGCGGCTGGCTCGACGGCGCGCTCAACGTCCTCGCGGGCGCCGAGACGCTGCGGCGGATCGCGGAGGAGGGCACGCCTCCGGTGACCGTACGCCTCGTCGACTGGGCCGACGAGGAGGGTGCGCGCTTCGGCCGCTCGCTCCTCGGGTCCTCCGCGGCATCGGGGTCGATGGCCGACCAGGACGAGCTCCGGCGCCTCGTCGACCGGGACGGCGTCTCGCTGCCCGACGCCGTGGGCGCGTTCGGGGTCGATCTCGACCGTGTGCTCGACGCCCGCGCGCAGCTCGAGACCGCGGCCGCCTACCTGGAGCTCCACATCGAGCAGGGCCCCGTCCTCGAGTCGCTCGAGCTCCCGCTCGGGGTCGTGCTCGGCACGTTCGGCGTCGAGCGCTGGCGCGTCACCTGGACGGGTCAGGCGGCGCACGCCGGGTCGACGCCGATGGCGGAGCGGCGCGACGCGCTCGCTGGCGCCGCCAAGCTCGCCCTCGCGATCCGCGACATCGCGCGTGAGGCCGGCGGCGGGGCCGTGTGCACGTCGGGCGGCGTCGTCTGCAGGCCCGGCATCGTCACCTCGGTCGTCGAGACCGCCGAGCAGCTGCTCGACCAGCGGCACCTCGACGCGGAGACGCTCGCCGCGATGCTCGCCCGGGCCCAGGAGCTCTCGCACGGGTTCGCGGACGAGGAGCGCATCGACGTCGCCTGGGAGCGCATCTGGAACATCCAGCCGATCCTTTTCGACGACGCGCTGATCGCGCTCTGCGACGAGGCGATCGCCGAGGTCGCGGGGTCGAGCCACCGTCTTCCTTCGGGCCCGCTGCACGATGCGGCGGAGGTCGCGCGCGCCGGCGTCCCGACCGTGATGATGTTCGTCCAGAGCCTCCGCGGGCTCTCGCACACGAAGCTCGAGGACACTCGCGAGGAGCACCTCGAGCTCTCCGTGGCCGCACTCGACCGCCTCGCGGCGAAGACGGTCGCGCACGTGGCCGCCGCGTAGGGCGGCCCACAGACGGTGGCGCGGACTCCCGTCGTCGCAGGCCTCGCGACGGGAGGGCTGCTCACGTGGAACGTGTCGAACGTCGGCGCGGCCGCCGACCGCCTCGCCGACGCGTACGGCGTGTCACTCGCAGCGGTCGGCCTGCTGACGACGGCGCTCTTCCTGACGCACCTGGCGGCGCAGCTCCCCGCGGGTCGGGCGGCCGATCTCCGCGGTGCGCGTGCCGTCGCCCTGGCGGCGATCGCCGCCGCGGTCGTCGGCAACGCGATCCTGCTCACGACCGACCTGTGGGGCATGGCCCTGGTGGGACGCCTGATCGTCGGCGTCGGCTCGGGCGCCGGCTTCGTGGCCGGGCTCGACCTCGTGCGCGCCGCCGGCGGCGGCCCGTTCCTGCAGGGCCTCTACGGCGGCGCGACGATGGCCGGCGGCGGCCTCGCGCTGATCGTCGTGCCCCCGCTCGCCGCGGCGGCCGGGTGGCGCGCCGCGTACTGGACGGCCCTCGTCCTGGCGGCCGCGGCGGCCGTCCCCGTGCTCGCGGCCGGCGGCCTGCAGCGGGTCGGCCACGCCGCCGGCACGGTGCTCCGCGACCGGCGACTGCTGCCGCTCGGCGTGTTGCAGGCGGCGACCTTCGGGCTGGCGGTGGTCGCCGGCGTCTGGGTCGTGCCGCTGCTCGAGCGCCAGGGCGCGAGCCCCGCCCTGGCGGGCGCGGCGGGCGGGATGGTGCTCTTCGCCGGGATCGCGACCCGCCCGTGGGGAGGGCGACTCGCGCATGGAGGGCGACGCACGACGCTCGTCGTCGCGAGCCTGGCCTGCATGGCGCTCGGAGCGCTGCTGCTGGCAGCCGGGGGGCCGCTCGCGCTCTCGGCGGCCGGCGCGCTGCTCGTCGGTCTGGCGGCGGGCGTCCCCTTCGCGAGCATCTTCGCCGCAGCGCAGCGGCTGCGGCCGGACGCGCCGGGGGCGGCGGTCGCGCTCGTCAACGGCTGCGCGGTGCTGGCGATCCTCGTGGGCACGCCACTGGCGGGCCTCGCGTTCGACCTGCCGGGTGACGGGAGGATCGCGTTCGCCGTCCTCGCGGCGCTCGTCGTGCTGGCGGTGCCGGCCGTACCGAGAGCGGGCCTCGGCGGCGGCGTCCCGGCGTCGCCACTGGCACCGACCGGCGTCGAAGACGGATAATCGTCTCTTCCGCGACGAAGGAGATCCCCATGGCACTGAGCTTCGGCGTTACCGTCCTTCCCGACCCGCCTGCGACGCGGCTCGTCGAGCTGATGGCGCTCGGCGAGGAGAACGGCTTCGAGATCGGGTGGACGTACGACTCGCACGTCCTCTGGCAGGACTCGTTCCCGCTCCTGACGCTCGCGATCCAGGCGACGTCGCGGATGCGGTTCGGGCACCTGGTGACGAATCCGGGCACGCGGGAGCCGACCGTGGTGGCGAGCCTCTACGCGACGCTCCACGACATCTCGGACGGCCGCATGGTGATGGGGATCGGGCGTGGCGACTCCGCGCGCCGCTACATCGGCCAGAAGCCGGTGCGCGTCGCGGAGTTCGAGGAGGCGCTCCGCATGATCAAGCCGTTCATGAACGGCGACGAGGTGCACTGGAACGACAAGGACCTGCAGCTGAAGTGGGTGCGGCCGGAGCTGCCCCGGATCCCGATGTGGGTCGCCGGGTACGGGCCGCGTGCACTGGGCGTCGCCGGGCGCGTCGGTGACGGGGTGATCATCCAGCTCGCCGACCCCGAGATCATCCAGTGGATCATGGGGACGGCGCGCGCCGCGGCGGAGGAGGCGGGTCGTGATCCGGCCGAGCTGAAGTGCATCGTCTGCGCGCCGAGCCATGTCGGGCCGGTCGAGGACGGCCGCGAGCAGACGCGGTGGTTCCCGGCGATGGTCTCGAACCACGTGATGGACCTGATCGAGCGGTACGGCGCGGACGGCTCGACGATCCCGCACGCCCTCACCGACTACGTCCAGGCGAGGAAGTTCTACGACTACAACGACCACTCGCGCGTCGGGGCGGCGCACGGCGAGTTCGTGACCGACGAGATCTGCGACCGGTTCTCGGTCCTCGGCTCGACCGACCAGATCACCGCGAAGCTGCGCGAGCTCGAGGAGATCGGGGTCGACCACTTCTCGATCTACCTGATGACGCACGGCCAGGAGGAGACGCTCGCGGCCTACGGGAAGGAGGTCATCCCGCAGTTCGAGCGGGCGACGCTGTAGCGACGGGAGGCCGGGGCGTGCGTGATCCCGCCCGCGAGCAGATCGAGGGCTGGCGGAGCGTCGCGCCGGGCTGGGAGCGGCGCCGCGACACCCTCTGGCGAGCGACGCGCTCGCTCTCGGAGCGGCTCGTCGACCTGCTCGACCTCCAGCCCGGGGAGACGCTGCTCGAGCTGGCCGCCGGCTCGGGCGACACGACGTTCCTCGCGGCCCCGCGTCTCGAGCCCGGCGGACGCGTCCTGTGCACGGACGCGGCGCCGGAGATGCTCGCGGCGGCGGCGTCGCGGGCCGCCGACCTCGGCGTCACGAACGTGGAGTTCCTCGTCGTCGACGCGGCGGCGACCGGCTTCGCCGATGCGTCCGTCGACGCAGCCCTGTGCCGCTTCGGCGTGATGCTCGTGCCGGACTGCGATGCCGCGGCGCGCGAGCTGTGCCGCGTCGTCCGCCCCGGCGGACGCGTCTCCCTGGCGGTATGGGCGAGCGCCGAGGAGAACCCCTGGATGTCGGCGGGCGGGCGGGCGGCGGTCGAGATGGGCCTCGTCGACCGGCCGCCTCGCGACGCACCGGGGCCGTTCCGCCTCGCCGATCCCGTGCGACTTCGTCTGCTGCTCGAGCGAGCCGGGCTCGAGGTCGACGTGCTGGAGGACGCGGGCGTGACGTGGCGGGCCGACTCCCTCGACGAGTGGTGGGCGATCACGACCGACACGTCGCGGATGCTCGGGGAGCTGGCACGGCGCGTCGACGACGAGACGTTGTCGCGGCTCCGTGCGCGGGCGAGCGGGTTGCTGCGGGAGCACACGGCCGCGGACGGGTCGCTCGCCGTCCCGGGGAGAGCCCGGGTGGTGCGCGCACGGCGGCCGCCGGCCGCCGGCGGCTCGTGAGCGACGGGCGCCGACGGCCCCTTCCCGTCACGTGCGGATCGCCGCGCCCCTGCGGAGCGCGTCAGAGGATCGTCTTGCCGAGGGCGCTCGCCACGAGCTCGACGGCGGTGGCGGCGGTCGAGTTCTCTCGGTCGAGGATCGGGTTCACCTCGACGATCTCGACGGAGTGGACGAGCCCGGACTCGGCGACGAGCTCGCAGGCCAGGTGCGCCTCGCGGTACGTGAGACCGCCGCGAACGGGGGTGCCGACTCCGGGCGCCTCGTCGGGATCGAGCGCATCCATGTCCAGCGAGAGGTGGACGAACCCGGGCCCGGCGACCCGTGCGAGCGCCTCGGTGACCGCCCGCTCGATCCCGATCCGGTCGATCTCGCTCATCGTGAACGCGCGGACGCCCGAGGTGCGGAGGAGCTCGCGCTCGTCGCGGTCGAGCTCCCGGACGCCGACGAGCGCCACGCGCGCGGGGTCGACGGCCGGGAGCGCCAGCCGCGGGTGCGCGAACGCGTCGCCGGCGAGCCCGAGCGCGGCGGCGAGGGGCATCCCATGGACGTTCCCCGTGGGGCTCGTCTCCGGACGGTTGAGGTCCCCGTGCGCGTCGATCCAGAGGACGCCTCCGGCCTGTCCGGCGGCCGTCGCCGCACCGGCGAGCGTGCCGATCGCGACCGAGTGGTCGCCGCCGAGCACGACCGGCAGCGCCCCGGCGCCCAGCGTGTCGCGGACGGCCTCTGCAAGCGCGGCGCAGGTGTCGAGGATCTCCTCGAGGTAGCGGGCGCGGATGTCGCCGACGGCGAGCGCCTCCGGCTCGCGGGTGGCGATGTTGCCGCGGTCGACGACGTCGAAGCCGATGGACGTGAGGCGCTCCTCGAGGCCCGCATAGCGGAGCGCAGACGGCCCCATGTCGACTCCGCGCCGACTCTGGCCGAGGTCGAGCGGCGCGCCGATCACCTGGACTGCCCTCGTCGCCGCCACGGGCGCGAGCCTAGACGATGGCTCGCGTGTCCGCGGGCGCGAGGTCGATCGCTACACTCCCCTTCCGCGGCGAGGTAGCTCAGCTGGTAGAGCACTCGGCTGAAAACCGGGGTGTCGCCGGTTCGAGTCCGGCCCTCGCCATGGCACGTGCGCCGACGCCGCAGCGCTGCCCGCCGACGGGATGACGACCGACACCCAGCAGCCCGACGGGCTCCTGTTCCTGGAGGACTTCGCCGTCGGGCAGGTCTTCGAGCTCGGGACGACGGCGATCAGCGCCGCCGAGATCGTCGCGTTCGGTCGGCAGTTCGACCCGCAGCCGTTCCACGTGGACGAGGCGGCCGCCCTGGAGTCCCCGTTCGGCGGACTGATCGCGAGTGGGTGGCACAGCTGTGCGGTGCTCATGCGGCTCTGGTACGAGGCCGTGTTGCGGGTGAGCGTGTCGCTGGGATCGCCCGGCGTGGACGAGGTGCGCTGGCTCGAGCCGGTGCGTCCCGGCGACGTCCTCACGGGTCGCGGGGAGGTGCTGGCCGTGCGGCCGTCGGAGCGGCGGCCCGAGCGCGGGACGGCGGTCGTGCGGATGACGCTCGAGAACGAGGAGGGCGAGACGGTCGTCTCGTTCGTCGGGCGTGCGCTGTTCGGGAGGCGCCCGGCGGAGTGAGCCGCGGACGAGGAAGAGGCGTCCGGGCCGGTAGACCGCACCACGAACGCCTCTGTCACCTCGGAGCCTACGCCCCGTTCGGGGAGCCGGTCAAGCCCGTCGGATCCTGATGTGGCGTCCGACGACGGCGTGGAGCAGTGACGCTGCGCTGCCGTTGGAGACAGCGAGCGACATGTTGCGGTAGCTGTCCTCGTAGAGGATCACGTCTCCGGGGCGTGCGTCGCCGAAGGTGCGGGCGGCGATCGCGAAGTACCGCTCGCCGGTGACGTCGAGCTCGACACGCGTCCCGGACACGACCCCGATCCGCTCGACGTCGTCACGCGTGATGTTGAGCGCGATGTTGCCGAAGCTGTCGACGTAGAGCATCGTTCCTTCCACGGCGTCGCCGGCGACCCTTGGCTCGGGGAGCTCGAGGCGCACGAGCGCGTCGACGGCGAGCGGCGGCCCGAGCTCGGCGAGGGGCACGCCGAGGGCGAGGTGCGCGGCTGCCGGTGCGAAGAGGTCGCGCCCGTGGAACGTGCGCGAGATGGTGTCGAGGGCGTAGTCCGGGTTCGCGATCTCCCGGACCTCCTCGATCCCGGCGCGATCGGCGGCGGGGAGGAGGAGCCCGTTGTCGGGGCCGACGAAGAACCGGCCGTCCGCGTCGCGGAGGGCGAGCGGGCGGCGAACGCCGCCGACACCGGGGTCGACGACCGCGAGGTGGACGCCGACCGGCATGTAGGGGAGCGTGTTGGAGAGCACGAGCGCGCCCTGGAGGACGGCCTGCGCCGGGATGCCGTGGGTGACGTCGATCACCTGTGCGTCGGGGGCGATGCGCTTGATGACGCCGTGGCAGGTCCCGACGAAGTCGTCGCGGAGCCCGAAGTCGGTGAGGAAGCAGATGAACACGCCTGCGAGCGTAGACGATCGGGGTCAGGGCTCCCCGAGGGCGCGGCGGACGGCATCGGCGAGGCCCGCGAGGTCGTGCGTGGCCGCCTCCGCGGCCACGACCACGCCGGCGTCACGGGCGGCGCTGCTGGTCTCCGGCCCGATCGTCGCGGCCGGGAGCGCCCCTCCCGAGCGAGCGTAGGCGCGGGCCGCGGACGGGGACGCGAGCACGACGAGGTCGGCGGGCGGGAGCTCCGCGATCGTGAGCTCGCGCGTTCGGTAGAGCGGCACGACGTCGGCGTCGAGGGCGTCGGCGACGACGCGACGGGCGCTCTCGGCCGCGGCGAAGAGCACGCGTCCGGCCGGCTGCGGCATGTCCGCGAGCAGCCCCTCCTGCGTCGAGACGCCTGCGACGAGGTCGGCACCGCCCATCGCCTCCGCGGTCGCGGCCCCGATCGCGGCGACGCGCGGCATCCTCCCGCGAGCCCTCCGGCGCAGCTCCCGCGCCCCGTTCGCGCTCGTGACGACGACCCAGTCGTAGCCGGAGACGTCGATCGGCTCGTCCCCGAGCGGCTCGACACGGATCAGCGGCACGTGCACGACGTCGTGGCCCTCGGCCCGGAGAAGCCGGACGAGGTCGGCCTCCTGGCCCTCGGGTCGGGTGACGAGGACGCGCGCCATCCCGGTCCCGTCCCTAGCCCCCACCCACCCGCGGGGTGATCGACGTTACCGCCACGGTCGAGACCCGAGTGTGCCGAGAGTGGATCGGTTCCGAGGCGACGTGCTCGACACGAGCGCTCACGGGAGGAAGGAACGGAGGGAGGCCGCCAGCTCGTCCGGGTCGGAGCCGCTTGCGCGCTCGACCCAACGGCCGTCCTCGTCCGCGACGAGTGCGGTGAGACATGCCCCGTCGTGATGGGCGGCAACGGGTGCGAGGCAGCCGCCCCCGATGAGCGCGACGCACCGCCGCTCGAGCTCGACGCGGCGGCGCGTCTCGGGGTCGTCCGCAGCGGCCACGAGGTGTTCGTCCCCGTCGCGGACTTGGAGCGCGAGCGCGCCCTGGCCTGCCTCGGGGAGCAGCTCACCGACGTCGAACCGGCGGCCCGCCTCCGCGGAGAGCCCGAGGCGGTCGAGGCCGCAGGCCGCGAGGACGATCGCGTCGAGCCCGCGCTCGCCGCGCTTCCTGAGCCGTGTGTCGACGTTGCCCCGCAACGGCTCGATCGAGAGCGTCGGCTCGAGCGCGAGCAGCTGCGCACGCCGACGCGCGGATGCTGTTCCCACCCGCATGCCGGGCTGGATCGACGAGGCCCCGCAGAGCGCGTCACGGGGGTCTTCGCGTACGGGGTATGCGCCGACGACGAGCCCGTCGGTGTCCGTCGACGTCATGTCCTTGGCCGAGTGCACGGCGACGTCGATCCGTCCGGCCAGCAACGCCTCCTCGAGCTCCTTCACGAACACGCCGCGCTCGCCGATCTCGCCGAACGGACGCGTGCGATCACGGTCGCCGGCGGTCGTGATCGGGACGAGGGCGATCTCGATCCCCGGGCGGCGCAGCGCGTCCGCGGCGCGCTCGGCCTGGGTCAGTGCGAGCCTACTGCCGCGAGACCCGACGCGAAGCAGCACCGCAGGTACGCCGTGGGGCGGTGTGCGATTCGCCGCAGCGCCGCCGGGAGCGGGGACGGATGCGCACGAACGCCGTCGGGAGCTGGAGTGGAAGGGGCCGGCCGTCCGCGATCGGTCGTGTCACTGTTCCCGTTCCTCCTCCCCGAGCCCGAACAGGTGCCGCACGACCGCAGCATAGACGACCCCGTCCGAGGCGGCTGCGGCCTCCTTCATGCGAACGGTCGGGAGGTGGAGCAGCTTGTTCACGATCTGGGCGGTCATCGCCTCGATCAGCCTGCGGTCGTTCTCCGGGAGACGCCCGAGCCTGCGTTCGGCCCTTGCCAGCTCCGCCGAGCGGATCTCCTCGGCGTGTGCGCGCAGCGACGCGATCGCCGGGACGACCGCGAGTGAGGCCTGCCATTCCTTGAAGCGCTCGGCCTCCGCCGCGACGATCTGCTCGGCACGCGCCGCCTCGGATCGGCGACCGGCGAGTGACGCGTCGACCACCGCCTCGAGGTCGTCGATGTCGTAGACGAAGCACCCGTCGACGGCGGACAGCGACGGATCGACGTCGCGCGGAACCGCGAGATCGACGAACAGGAGCGGTCGCCCGCGGCGGGCCCGCAGTGACGTCGCGGCATCGTCGCCGATGACGAAGCCCGGAGCGCTCGTGGACGCAACGACGATGTCGACGTCACGGAGCTCCTCGGCGATCCCGTCGAGGCCGATCGCACGGGCTCCCAGGTGGCGGGCGAGCTCCTCACCGTGCGCCGGTGTGCGGTTGGCGATCGCAGAGACGCTCGCTCCCCGCGTGCTCAGGTTGCGGGCGGTGAGCTCGCTCATCCTCCCGGCGCCCACGAGGAGCACACGTCGCCCCGCGAGGTCGTCGAAGACCTGCTGCGCAAGGGCTGCGGCGGCGGCCGGCACCGAGGCGGGTGCCTCCCCGACGGCCGTCTCGACCCGTGCGCGTCGCCCGGCGTGCAGCGCCATCCGGAACAGCCGGTCGAGGAGGGCGCCGGTCGTGCCGACGTCGTACGCGTCGCGAACCTGCCCGAGGATCTCGCCCTCGCCGGGCACGAGCGAGTCCAGGCCCGCTGCGACACGGAAGAGGTGGAGCGCGGCCGACTCGTCGCTCAGCCGGTACAGCACCGGCTCGAGAGAGGTTCTCTCCTCCTCGGCGAGCTCGAGCAGCGCCGTGACGGCACGTTCCTCCAGGGGTGCAGGCTCACTCGACGCGAGGTAGAGCTCCGTGCGGTTGCAGGTGGAGAGGACGACGCTCTCGCAGCCGAGGGCGAGCGCGGCCGCGAGGGCGCGCGCGCCGTCGAGGTCGACGGCGACGCGCTCCCGGAGCTCTACCGGGGCCTGGTGGTGCGAGACGCCAACGAGTGCGAGCTTCACGGGGCAAGTGCTCCTACGCGGCGAAGTGGGTGATCGGCAACACGATCGCGACGAGGAGGAGGCCGAGGAGGAACGACCAGGCAGCACGACGGCCATGGAGCCCGACCTCGCGACGGAGGAGCAAGACGGTCGCGTAGAGCAGCCAGACGACGGCGGTGACGCCCATCGCCGCATCGACCTCGTCCCGTTCGAGGGTCGCGAGCCCGACCACGATGCCCGCCGTCAGCGAGGCGAAGCCGACGAGGGCGACGCGGGCAGCGAGGCGGTCGAGTGCCGCGAGCGGTGGGAGCCTCAGCCGCAGGACTCTCGCGTCGCGGCGCTTGAGCCGGCGCTCCTCCCACAGGTAGAGCGCGGCCATCCCGCCCGCGACGGTGAACGCGGCGAAACCCGCCAGCATCAAGCCGGCGTGGACGGCGAGCGCGGCCCCGGCATCGCTCACCTGCTCGATCGCCGTGCCCCCGCCCGCCCACGCGAGCAGCAGGAGCCCGGCGGCGACCGGCATCACGGCGAGCCCGAGCATGCGATATCGGGGAGTGCAGCCCCAGATCAGGTACGCGCTGACGACGAGCCACGAGAACAGGTTCAGTGCCCCCGCCCACGTCGACCAGGGGAATCCTTCACTGGACACCGCCTGGACGAGCAGCAACGCCGTCTGGGCGAGCCATCCGATGCGGACGCCCCAGATCCCGAGGCGTCCGGCTCGGCCGGCCCCGCGGAGCTCGCCGGCGTAGGCGAAGGCGGCTTCGCCGTAGGCGATCAGCGCCGGCCAGACGAGTAGCTCAGCCATCGTCCCGTCGCTTCCGCGCGAGCTCGGCGAGCTCGGTCGCCTCTCGCTCGAGGCGTGCGAGCTTCGCCGCGATGATCGCCACCCAGACGAGGACGAACAGGAGCACGATCCCGTAGGCGGCGGCGACGTACTTCTCACCCGCGCTCATCCGGTCAGAGCCTCCCGTAGCTCGCGGAGACGGGCATCGGTGCGCTTCCCCGCGAGCTCGACGCTGTACATGAGCAGCGCGAGCGCCATGATCGCCGCCCAGGCGACGCAGAACGCGGCGAACATCGTCCCGGTCATCTGTGGGCCCTCGCGTGTGAAGACGGTGGGGTGGATGAAGTCGTTCGCCAGCCGGATCGCGAAGAAGCTCACCGGGATCAGCGCCACCCCGAACAGCGCGTAGACGGCCGAGATCCGCTCGCGCCGCGGGCCTGCCTCCACCGAGAAGCGAAGCATGAAGTACGCGCAGTAGAAGAGGAAGAGCACGAGGAACAGCACGAGCTGATTGGAGCTCCAGGTCCACCACACGCCCCATGACGCCTTCGCCCAGATCGCCCCTGTGATCAACGTCAGCGCACCGAAGATCGTCCCCTGGTGGATCGCTGTGTAGCTCTCGAGGTCGTATCGCTCACCGCGTGTCCAGAGGACGCGCAGCGCCTTCCAGGCGCCGAGCCCGAACAACGCGTAGGCGGTGAGGGCGATCGGGACGTGGAAGTAGAAGATCTTCTGCGAGATGCCCTGGTCGGCTTCCTCGGGCGCGACGAAGAAGATCATCGTCACGGCGATCGCCATCAGCGCGATCGTCAGGGTGGAGAGGATCGGGAGGGTGACTCGCATGGGCGCGGATGTCCTTACTCGGTGACGACGTACTCGAACGACGCCCACGAAAGTATCGCGAACACGGCGTCGTACAGACAGAGGAAGAGGAGGTACGTCCGGGGCTCGGCGGAGATGCTCGAGCCGACGCCCCCGACGACGAGGGGGATCGAGAGGGGGAGCACGAGGAGAGGCAGCACGACCTCCCGCCCACGCCCGGCCGCGGCCATCGCCGATGCGAGGGAGCCCACGACGCAGATGCCGACGCTCGCGAGCACGACCCCGAGCACCGCTGCGAGGTCGAGCGGAGCGAAGAGCAGCGCGAACGTCGGGAGTGCGACGAGCTCGGCCGCGCCGAGGAAGGCGAGCGCGGCGAGCGTCTTCGCGAGCCAGATCGCGCTCCGGTCGACGGTGGCGAGGACGAGGCCGTCGAGGGCACCGTCCTCACGCTCGGGGACCCACGCGCGCGTGAGGCCGAGGAGCGCGGTGAAGACGATCGCGACCCACAACAAGCCGTACGCCGCCTCGTCTCCCGTGTTCTCCGGAAGCGCGAAGTGGAACACGACGAGCGTCGAGACGACGAAGAGCAGCATCGCGGGCAGCGTGTCGCGCGCGCGCAGCTCGAGGCGGAGGTCCTTGCGCAGAAGCGCAGCGACGTCTCCCAGGTAGCCGTTCATGCGGCGACGAGCGGGAGCTGCGACGTGGCGTACGGGGCGACGTGGTCGGGGTCGTGCGTCGCGATGACGAGCGTGCGGCCCTCGAGGAGCCGTCCGAGCTCTCCGTCGAGGAGCGCCGCGGCCTCGGCGTCGAGCGCGGTGAACGGCTCGTCGAGCACGAGCAGATCGGAGTCGTGGAGCAGGGCACGGCAGAGGGCGAGCCGCTGGCGCATCCCCCGCGAGTACGCCGCGACGCGCTCACCGCGGACGTCCCACAGACCCAGGCGCTCGAGGAGCATGCCGATGCGCTCGCGACGCTCCGGGACGCGGTACAGGCGCCCGTAGAGATCGAGGTTCTCGATCGCGGTCAGCTCGCCGTAGAGCAGCGACTCATGGCCGAGGTAGCCGACGCGCGACCGCTCCGTGCCCACGGACAGCACGCCACGGGTCGGTGCGGCGAGGCCGGCGAGCAGGCGCAGGAGCGTCGTCTTGCCCGAGCCGTTCGGGCCCGTCACGACCAGGAACTCTCCCCGGTCGAGCGTGAACGACACCGGCCGCAACGCCCGACGATCGCCGTAGCGCTTCTCAAGGTGCTCGGCTCTGATCACTCCGCGCCGTCCTCGCCTTCCTCTCCCTGCCACCCGGCGAGACGGCCGCGTGGACAACCACCCCCAGGGGACACCCCAGGTCCCTGATAGCACGGTAGCGAGGATTTCGCGACTCGACTGTGCCGAGAGCGCGCCCAGGCCGCAACAGGTCGCCCGTCCTCCCACGCCGCCGATGCCGTCATCGCGTCAGAGGAGCGTGTCGAGGCCGACGAACACGCAGAAGACGACCGAGATCACGCCGTTGACCGTGAAGAACGCCGCGTCCAGACGGTGGAGGTCTCCCGGTCGGATCAGCCGGTGCTCGTAGAGGAGCAGGAGCGCCACCGCGCCGACACCGCCCCAGTACCACGGCCCGGCGCCGAGCCCGAGCCCCACGACGGCGAGCGCTGCGACGGCCGCGGCGTGCATGACGCGTGCCCCGGCGAACACCCCGCTCTCACCGAACCGCGTGGCCCAGGAGTGCAGCCCGGCCTCGAGGTCGTGCTCCAGGTCGAACAGGGAGTAGAAGAGGTCGAACCCGGCGACCCAGAGCGCCACCGCGAGCCCGAGCACCCAGGTCTCCCAGCGGGTGGTGCCGGTCACGGCGAGCCACGCCCCGACGGGAGCCAGGCCGAGACACGCGCCGAGCCACAGGTGGCAGAGCCAGGTCAGCCGCTTCAGGTAGGGATAGACGACGAACATCGCAACGGGGATCGGCCAGAGCCAGCGGACGACGGGGTCGAGCTGGAACACCGCGACGAGGTAGACGCCGAGCGCGATTGCGGACAGTCCCCAGACCTGTGGGCGTGTGAGTGATCCACTCGGCAGCTCGCGGGACGCGGTACGCGGGTTTCCCGCGTCGATCTCCGCGTCGACGAGCCGGTTCAGCGCCATCGCGAGCGTCCGCGCGCCGGCCATCGCCACCGTCACCCACACCATCGCCGAGGCGCCGGGCCACCCTCCGACGGCGAGCAGGCCGCCGACGTAGGCAAAGGGGAGCGCGAACACCGTGTGCTCGAGGCGGACGAGCCGCGACAGGCGGCGCGGCAGCGAGACGGCGTGATCCGTCACGTCTGCCGATGGGTGGACTGCTGCTCCCCGGCTGCGAGCTCGAGGCCGTGCACCAGGGCCGGCCGCAGCACCGCGAAGCCGTCACGGCACCCTCCCGGAGACCCGGGCAGGTTCACGATCAGCGAGGCGCCCCGGAGACCCGCGAGGCCACGGGAGAGCAACGCATGCGGCGTGCGTGTCAGCGCGTCCGCCCGGATCGCCTCCGCGATCCCGGGAGCCTGCCGGTCGAGAACGGTCGCCGTGGCCTCGGGCGTGACGTCGCGAGGCGCGAACCCCGTGCCCCCGGTTGTCAGCACCACGGCGGACCCGGCCGCCAGCTCGAGGAGGGCGGCCGCGATCTCGGACGCCTCGTCGGGCACCACGCGGCGCGCGACCTCGAAGCCGTCCGCCTCGAGCAGCGCGGTGAGGACGTCGCCGCTCCGGTCCTCCCGCACGCCCGCGTGCACGCCGTCCGAGACGGTGAGCACCGCTGCGTTCATGCCGGCTCCTGCTTCGTCTTCTCCACGAGCTGGATCGCGGTCACGCTCATGCCGCTGTCGACGGCCTTCGCCATGTCGTAGACGGTGAGCGCGGCGACCGCGGCACCGGTCAGCGCTTCCATCTCGACGCCGGTCTGCGCCGTCGTCTCCGCGACGGCCTCGATCTCGACGCCGGCGTCGGTGACCTCCAGGTGGATCTCGACGAGGGACAGCGGCAGCGGATGGCAGAGGGGCACGAGCTCGCTCGTTCGCTTCGCGGCCATCACGCCCGCGATCTGCGCCGTCGTCAGGGCATCCCCCTTCGGCAGTGACCGCAGGCGTGCCGCCGTCGCCGGGGCCATCCGGAGCGTGGCGCGAGCGACGGCGCGCCGGCGGACGTGCGGCTTGTGGCCGACGTCGACCATCTGCACGTCACCGGTGGACTCGTCGACGTGCGAGAACTCACTCATCGGAGGAACGTCCTGCGAGCGAGGGACGCGAGCCCGCGCCGATGCTCGCGGACCGCGCGCGCCCGGGCGCCCAGCCCGTCGCCGTAGAGGATCCCGAGCGCGCCGCGGAACCCGTCGCCGATCGCGTCGGAGTACGGGTACCACCACGGAGGCCGCAGCCGCCCTGCATCGGCGTCCGTGTACGTGATGTGCGACAGGGCGTAGAGCCCGTGCTTCGAGTGCGTGCGGCCGTGCCCCGAGTCGCGGCGTCCGCCCCACGGCGCCTGGCACGCCCCGTACGAGTAGGCGTGGTCGTTCACCCACACCGAGCCCGCCTCCAGGGACGATGCGACCCGCGTCGCCCGCTCGCGGCTCGTCGTCCACACGCTCGCGCCGAGCGCGAACGGAGAGTCGTTGGCGAGTCGCACGCCCTGGTCGTCGTTGTCAATACTGCAAACGACGACGGCCGGGCCGAACACCTCCTCCCGCCAGATCCGCGCGGCCGTCGGCTCGGCGGTGAGCACGGTCGGCTCGTGGAACCAGCCCGGAAGACCCGTCTCGGGGCGACCTCCCCCGGTCGCGATCTCCGCCCCGTGCTCGACCGCATCCGCGACGAGCGATTCGACCTTCGCGCGCTGCGCCTCCGTCACGAGCGGCCCGAGATCCGTGTTCGGGTCCTCCCCGCGTCCGATCCGGAGACGCGCGGCGCGGGCCACGAACCGCTCGAGGAACGGCTCGTAGAGGCTGCGCGACACGTAGATGCGCTCGACGCCCGAGCACACCTGGCCGCAGTTCGTGAACGACGCCCAGACGGCGCCCTCGACCGCCCGATCGACGTCTGCATCGTCGAGCACGAGCATCGGGTCCTTGCCGCCGAGCTCGAGCGTCACCGGGCAGAGTCGCTCGGCCGCCCGGCGCCCGACGCGGCGACCGGCCTCGGTCGAACCGGTGAACACGACCGCGTGGACGCCGCGATGGCCCACGAGCGCGTCCCCGATCGTCGGGCCCGTTCCCTGCACGACGCGGACGAGGCCGGGGGGCGCACCGGCGCGGCGGAACACCTCCTCGACCCAGGCCCCCGTCAGCGGCGTCAGCTCCGACGGCTTGAGCACGACGGCGTTGCCCGCCGCGACGGCGGTCGCGACCTGGGTGAACGGGACGCCGAAGGGGAAGTTCCAGGGGGAGATCACGGCGACGACGCCGATCGGCACGTATCGCACCTGGCCGCGCTTGTGGAGGAGGTGCGGCTGGGAGAAGCGGACGCGTTCGGGTCGGAGCACCTTCTCCGCCGCCCGCGACAACCAGGAGGCGTTGTCGAGGGACACGAAGACGTCAGCCGTCAGCGCCTCGACGAGCGGCTTCCCGGTCTCCGCCACGACCGTCGCGACGATCTCGTCCCGCGCCTCGAGAACCTCGTGGACGACGCGGCGCAGCACGCGGCCGCGCCCGGCCAGCGGCTCGCGCGCCCACGCCTCCTGCGCCAGCCTCGCCTCCGCGATGACCTCGCCGAGCGCCTCGGGCGGCGTCACCGGCACCCGCCCGACGACGTCGAGCGTCGCGGGGTTGACCGGCGTCAACTGGTCCCGGGCGAGATCGGACGTCGCGCTCACGTGCGCATCGTAGACGGGTCGAGCCGCTCGCCGGTCACCCGCCGGAACGCGATCCGGTCGGGGCCGGCCTGCGGCCGCGGCGCAGCCGGGGTGGCCCGTGCGCGCCCGACCTACGACGAGGGCTGGAGCGGCCGCTCACCGAGCGCCACCTGCACGGTGACCGGGGTGTCCCCGTCCCGGAGCACCTCGAACGAAACCGTCTCGCCCGGCATCAGCTCGTCGGTGACGATGCGCGAGACGTCGTCGGCGCTTCGCACCGGCTTGCCGTCGATCGCGACGATGACATCGCCGCCGAGCGTCACGCTGAGGCCGTTGTACGACTCGCGCTGCGACCCGGCGCGCAGCTTGGCCCGCGCGGCGGGCGTCCCCGGCTCCACCGCGACCACGAGCGCTCCGCGGTCGGCGGCGAGGCCGAATCGCCTCGCGAGGCCGGGAGTCACGTCCTGTGTGGTGATGCCGATGTAGGCGTACGCGACGCGTCCCGTGCGGATGAGCTGATCCAGCGCGCGCTTCGCGACGTTGATCGGGATCGCGAACCCCACTCCCTCCGCGGTCCCCGAATTGGAGCGAATCTGGGCGTTGATCCCGATCACCCGCCCGGCGGCGTCGAACAGCGGCCCGCCGGAGTTGCCTCGGTTGATCGGGGCGTCGATCTGGATCGCATCCGCGACGGCATAGCGGGACGTGAGCGACGCGATCGACCGGCCGGTGGCAGAGACGACGCCGACGGCGAGCGACGTCTGGTTCCCGAACGGGCTCCCGATCGCCGCCACGGGCTGACCGACGACGACGTCCGCCGAGTTGCCGAGCGGGACGGGTTGGAGCGTGTGGTCACCGGTGTCGACCCTGATCGCACCCACGTCGCTGAAGAGATCCCACCCCACGATCTCCGCGGGTGCACGCTCCCCGTCGGCGTACTCGACGAAGACCGCGCGGGCCCCGCGAACGTTGGACGACGACGCGACGTTCGTGATCACGTGGGCGTTCGTGAGGATCGTCCCCTTGCGATCGACGACGAAGCCCGACCCCTGGGACTGGCCGTCGGGGCCGAGATCGGCGTAGATCGTGACCACCCCTCCCGAGCGGCTCGCGTAGATCCTCGCGGGGTCGAACCCGGTCGTGCGGATCGGCCGTGCGGCCGCTGTCTCGGGCGCCTGCGTCTCGGGCGCCGCGACCGAGACCGTCGTCTCGCCGTCGATGAGCCCGGCCCGATCCGCCACGACGACGCCGGCTGCGCCGCCGAGGAGGGCGGCAGCGATCACGACACCTGCGAGTGCGGGGGCGCGCATCGACTCACTGTAGCCGTGCCCGCCGTTCCGGCCCCGGATGCGTTTTCACGTGGAAACCGCGATCGGCTCGGCGGCCGGAGCCGGGACGGCGGCTGCGGGGAGCGCGAGTGTGAACACGGTGTGGCCCGGGCGTGTGGACAGCGTCACCGTCCCGCCCATGCACTCTGCGAGCTCCCGCGCGATCGCGAGGCCGAGCCCGCTTCCCGACGCCGTTGTGCCCTCGCCCCGGTAGAAGCGATCGAAGACCCGGTCGACGTGGTCGGGTGGAATGCCCGGCCCGTGATCCTCCACCGCGAGCGTGGCCCGCGCCCCCTGGTAGCGAGCGTGAACGATCACGTGCGTCCCCTCGGGCGTGTGGACGAGAGCGTTCACGGCGAGCGCACGCGCGGCCTGGAGCACCCGCTCCTCGTCGGCATCGGCCCAGACCGCCTCCGGGGCGTCGATAGCGAGCGTGTGCCCACGCAGCGTGGCCACCGGCTGCAGCTCCTCGCCGAGGATCAGCGCCGTCTCGGTGAGGTCGACGTCCTCGTGCTCGACGTGGAGTCGTCCGGCGTCGATGCGCGAGAGATCGAGCAGATCGCCCGCCAGCCGGCTGAGGCGGTCGACCTGCTCCCGCGTCGAGACGAGGAACCGCTGTCGGGTCTCGTCGTCGAGATCCTCGTCCGTGAGCAGCTCGAGGAAGCCCGCGAGCGAGAACAACGGCGTGCGCAGCTCGTGGGAGGCGTTGGCGACGAACTCCTTGCGTGCGGTGTCGAGCTGACGCAGCTGCACCCGCATCCGGTCGAATGCGACCGCGAGTTGCCCCAGCTCGTCGTCACCGGTGTCGACGACCGGCTCGTCGAAGTGCCCGACCGCGATCCTGTTCGCGGCGCGCTCGAGCCGACTGATGCGCCGCGCGTGCACGGCGGCCGCTGCGGCCCCGAGGACGAGCGCGATCGCGGCCGCGACGAGCGTCGCGAGCGCGAAGCTGCGCTTGACGAGGCGCACCGTCGCGAGCTGGTCCGCGAGCGAGGACGTGAGCACCATCACACCCCCCGAGGGCAGGAGGGGGATCGCCACCGCCGCGTAGCTCCCGCCGCTGCGCTCGGTGCGCCCACGGACGAGCGCGCCGCTGCGGGCAGACTCCATCGCGATCGGGTCCTCGTCGAGGGATGGTGCCTCACTGCCGGCCGAGTCGGCGAGCGTCGTCAGCCGCAGCGGCGGGCCGAGCGCGCCGAGCACGGCCACGCGGGTGTCGAACGTCGACGCCGCGCCGTTGACGAAGCTGTCGAGCCCGAGCGCGTCCGTGGCGCTCCGGGAGGCGAGGGCCGTCGCGAGAGCCCTGGCGTTGTCCTGCATCTGATCCAGCTTGGCGTCCACCAGCCGGCGCTCGAGCGACGGCACGACCATCAGGTAGGCCGCGAGCTGCGCCGCGCCGACGATCAGCACGAGCGCGAGCACGAGCCTCGCGCGGATGCCGCCGGGAATGCTCACTTGTCCCGGAAACGGTACCCGGCCCCACGCACCGTGAGGATCAGCTCGGGCTCCCGCGGGTCTTCCTCGATCTTCTCCCGGAGATGTCGGACGTGGACATCGATCGTTCTCGGCTCCCGGTAGTCCGCGCTGCCGCGGATCCTCTCCAGGAGCTGCCGACGCGAGTAGACGACGCCGGGAGTGGCGGCGAGGAGCGCCAGCAGCTCGAACTCCACGAACGTGAGCTGCACCGGAACGCCGCGGACCGCCACCGTGCGCCGCGGCATGTCGATGACGACGTCGCCGCGGTCGATCACCTCGTCGCGCCGCGAGGCGTGGTGGGGCGTCGCAGCGCGGCGGAGCAGGGCGCGGACGCGGCTCCGGAACTCCCGGATCGAGAACGGCTTCGTGATGTAGTCGTCGGCGCCCAGCTCGAGCCCCAGCACCTTGTCGAGCTCGTCGTCGCGGGCGGTGAGCATGATGATCGGGACCGTGCTCTCGGCGCGCAGCCGCCGACACACCTCGAGGCCGTCGACCCGGGGAAGCATGAGGTCGAGCACCACGAGGTCGATCTCCTCCTCGGCGAAGCGCTGCAGCGCCTCGTCACCGGTGCGAGCCGGCACGACGCGGTAGCCCTCCCGCTCCAGCGGATAGGTGAGCAGGGTCTGGATCGACTCCTCGTCGTCGACGAGGAGGATCGTGGACGTGTCCTGTGGCATCGTGGTCGATCGGGCTGCAGCCGCGGGCGGTGCGCCTCCGCGGGTCTGGTGAACCGCCTCTACGCAGGGGTTTCGCCTAGACTACCGCGCGCGCATGGTGCCGGCACGGCCCCGCATCTCAGGGAGCAGGCCGCGCCGCGGCCCCGTCGATCGGCCGCTCAACCTCCGGCTCGCGCGGACGGCGGCGGTGCTGCTGGCCGCGCCCCTGCTCCTCGTCCTCGTCACGCTCGCCCCGTCGGGTGCGCTGCCCCGGCCGACACTGCCCCCCGCGTTCGACGGCGCGACGGCACTGGAGCTGGCGCGCGAGCTGGCGCGTGACTACCCGGATCGCGAGCCAGGCTCGCTCGGCGGGGCCGGCGCCGCCCAGTGGTACCGCGACAAGCTGCGCCTCTACGGGCTCGCCGCTCGGGAGGATCGCTGGACGGCCGACGTCCCCGGCCTCGGGCGGCGCCCGCTGCTGAACCTCGTCACCGTCGTCCCCGGCACGTCCGAGAACACGATCGTGGTCGTTGCCCATCGGGACAACAGAGAGCTGGAGGCGGGGGCGAACGACAACGCGTCCGGCACGGCCGCGTTGCTCGAGCTCGTCCGCCCGTATGCGCGGACGGGAACCGTCGCGCGTCGCCCGACCCCGGTGCACACGCTGGTGTTCGTCTCGACCGACGGCGGCGCGTTCGGCTCCCTCGGCGCCGCGCGCTTCGCCGACGACTCGCCGCTCGGGCGCCGCGCGGTCGCCACGCTCTCTCTGGACGGGATCGGAGGACGGACGCGACCGCGCCTCGAGATCTCGGGGGTCGCGCCGCGTACCGCCCCGCCCATGTTCGTGCGGACCGTCGCCGCCCGCGTCGGGGACGAGACCGGCGCGGTGCCGGTGCTCCCGGGGTGGCTGACGCAGCTCGTGAACCTCGGCCTCCCCTTCGGATATGGGGAGCAGTCCCCCTTCCTCTCGGCGGACGCTCCGGCGATCCGCCTGTCCACCGCCCCCGACGTGGAGTTCCAGTCCGACCCGGTCGCCGACGCGCTCGATCCTCGCACCTTCGACCAGCTCGGGAGGGCAGCGGAGACGGCGATCGCGTCGCTCGACGAGGGCGTTCGACTCGCCCGCAGTACGGCACCGTTCGTCTACTGGGGCGACGGCGCGGTTCGTGGCTGGGCAATCGCCGCCGTCTTCGTCACCGGCCTCCTCCCCTTCGCCGCCGTCACGATCGACCTCCTCGCGCGCCTGAGACGTCGAGGAGTGCGGCTCACCCGTCAGTGGCGTGCGTTCCGGCTGCGGCTCGTCGTCTGGCTCGGGGTAGGGGCTCTCGTGGCCGTCGCGGCGCTCGCGGGCCTCTTCCCCCGGAGCACGGGCAGGGCCCCGGTCGCCGACGCACCGCCCGTCGAGGACTGGCCGGGCGCCGCGTTGTTCGGCGCCGCCGTCGTGCTCCTCGCGGCGGTCTGGCTCGCCACACGGTTCCGCCACCGCCGCGCCGCAATGATCGACGGCGAGGAGCGGTTGGCCGGATACGCCGTCGCGTACCTCGCGCTCTGCGCGGCGGCGCTCCTCCTCGTCGTGGTCAACGTCTACGCACTCGTGTTCGTGCTCCCGTCCCTCTACGCGTGGGTGTGGCTCCCGGTCGTCGAGCGGCGGCCGGCCTGGGTCTCGGACGCGCTGCTCGGGCTCGGGCTCGCAGGGCCGGTGATCGCACTCGTCGTGCTCGCCGAACAGCTCGGGCTCGGGCTGCGAACGCCCGTGTACGCGGTCGGGCTCGCCACCTCCGGTGTGATCCCCTGGCCCGCGTGCCTCGCGCTCCTCGTGTGGGCCGCCGCGGCCACGCAGCTTGCCGCGCTCGTGGGGACGCTCCGGCCCGCAGGGCCGCCGCTGCCGGCTCAGCAGCCGAGCTCGAGGTAGCGCACGCGGGCGCCCGCAGGGAGCTCGTCCTCTCCTCGCGGAACGCGGATCAGGGCGTCCGCCCGTGATGCCCACACGATCATGTGCGAGTCCTGCCCCGAGAGAGGGTGGAGCCGATCCTCGTCCCCGGATCGATCGACCCGGGCGCGCACGAAGTCCTCTCGGCGCGGATTGCGGGAGACGGGCGCGCCGAGCACGCCGTTGCGGTAGACAGGCCCCGGCTCGCGGGCGCCCTGGAGCGCGAGCAGCGCCGGTCGCACGAAGAGCAGGGCCCCCACGAGCGACGAGACCGGGTTCCCGGGCAGGCCGAAGAGGAGCGTTCGCCCACGCACGGCGAACGACAGCGGCTTGCCCGGCCGCACGGCGACGCCCCAGAACACCTCCTCGACGCCGAGATCGGCGGCAACCGTGCGCACGAGGTCGTGCGGTCCGGCAGAGACACCGCCGGAGCTGACGACGACATCCGCCTCGAGCACCTGCTCGAGTGCTGCGCGATGGGCTGCCGGATCGTCCGGCACCGCCCCCGAGCGCTCGACGGTCGCCCCCGCCCGAGACAGCTCGGCCGCGAGCATGACGCCGTTCGACTCGTAGATCTCGCCCGGACGCAGCTGTGATCCCGGCGGGCGGAGCTCGGTCCCCGTCACGAGCATGCTGACCGACGGACGGCGGGAGCAGACGAGCTCGCCGACCCCGGTCGCGGCGAGGGCTGCGAGATGGGCGGCAGAGAGGATCGTCCCCGACTCGACGACGACGTCGCCGCGGCGGACGTCGCCGCCGATCTCGCGGATGTTGGCGCCGATGGTCGGCGCCGCGGGGATGTCGATCCGGTCACCGTGATCCGTGACGAGCTCGAGCGGGATCACCGCGTCCGCATCGTCGGGGACGACCGCGCCCGTCGAGATGCCCATCGCCTCCCCGGCGCCGAGCGGGCGCGACGCAGGACGCCCCGCCGGGATGCGGACGCCGACGGGAAGCGTGCCGGGGCAGTCCGCGACGCGAACCGCGAAGCCGTCCATCGCCGAGCTACGGAACGGGGGGAGGTCGACCGTCGCGGCCGCATCCGCTGCGAGCACGCGTCCCGCCGCGTCGTCGAGCGACACCGTCTCCGGCGCCAGGGAGTGCGCACGCTCGAGCACGCGCTCGAGCGCCTCGTCGACGCTCAGGAGTGGACGCACGGCCCGAACGCTATCGGTCTCCCGTGGGTCGGGGTACGCTCGCCGCATGACCTCGGCCGTGGCCCCACCTACGTGCGCGGGCCGCTCGTCGAGCCGACGCCGGCGAGGCCGATGAGGGTTCTCTACTTCGGGACGTACGACCGCAGCGCCCCGCGGAACGCCCAGGTGATCGACTGCCTCGCGGCCGCCGGCGTGAGCGTGATCGAGCGGCATCGCCAACTGTGGGGCCGCAGCGCGTGGTCGATGGGCCTCCGGCAGCTCGCGCGCGTGGCAGCGGCCGAGCGGGGGCTCGCGCGCGAGCACGAGCCGGAGGCGGACGTCGTTCTCGTCGGCTATCCCGGCCACTTCGACATGCCGTCCGCCCGCCGGGTCGCACGTGGGCGCCCGATCGTCTTCAATCCGCTCGTCTCGCTCTACGACACCCTCGTCGGCGACGGGGCCCGGTTCCGACGTGGCACGCCGGCCGCCGGACTCCTGCGTCACACAGACCGTGTCGCGTTCCGACGCGCCGACCTCGTCGTCGCCGACACCGAAGCGCAGGCCTCGTTCTTCCGCGAGACGTTCGGGCTCGCCGACGACCGCGTCGCCGTGTGCCTCCTCGGCGCGGACGACCGGCTGTTCCGGCCCGGCTGGCATCCCGAGCACCCCTTCCACGCGCTCTTCGTCGACCCGCCCTTCCCACCGCACGGAGCGGACACGGTGGTCTCCGCAGCGAAGCTGCTTCCCGACGTCCCGTTCCGCATCGTCGGCGTCGACCCGGACGTGAACGCGCCGGATGGTCGTCCCGACAACGTCGAATGGCAGCCGTGGACGGGCGCCGACGAGCTCCCTGCCGCCTATCACGCCGCCGGCTGCGTGCTCGGGACGTTCAGCGACGACCCGAGGGCGGCACGGGCGATCCCGGGCCATGCGTTCCAGGCCCTCGCCTGCGGGCGCCCGTTGATCACCGCCGACACCCCGGCTGCCCGCGAGCTCCTTCGCAACGGCGTCGACGCGGTGCTCGTGCCACCGGCCGACGCCGAGGCTCTCGCCGAGTCACTGGCGCGGATCGCCGGCGACGCCCGCCGTGGGGAAGCCCTCGCGGGCGCGGGGCGGGCGCGGTACCTGGAGCGAGCCAGCTGCGGCGTGCTCGGCGAGCGCTGGCGTGCGCTCATCGAGGGCGCCCTCGAGCGTCGGTGAGGGCGCGCCGCATCCGTGCGGGTCAGGGCACCTGCGGCTGCGGTCCTGCTGTCGGCCCGCCCGACGGGCCGGGCGTGTCGTCAGAGGATGCGTCGTCCTGCTCGACCGCGTCGCCTTCGGCGGCGGCGTCCTTCTCCTCCTCCTCCTCGGCGGGCGCGGCGTACGGGTCGTAGCTGAGCGCGAGCGGTCCCCGGGTGAACGACTCCCACTCGACCGGGGCCACCGGCTCCGGCGGGAACTCGCGCACCGGCCGGCGCTCCAGGGCGGGCTCCATGAACGCGTGCCAGATCTCGGCCGGGAAGCTCCCGCCCGAGACGGAGATCCCGTGCACCGACTCCATCGGGATCTCGCCGCGCGTGTAGCCCATCCACACCGCCGTCGCGAGGTCCGGCGTGTACCCGACGAACCAGGCGTCGGCGTACTCGTCGGTCGTCCCCGTCTTCCCGGCCGCCGGCCGGGAGAGCGCCGCTCGCGTTCCCGTCCCGTAGCGGACGTTGTCCTGGAGGATCCTGGTCACCTCCCACGCGACGCCGTCGGGGAGCACCCGCGTGCGGTTCGGGGTGCCCCAGCGGCCGTCCCGGTCCTCGTTGCCGTCGGCGAGAACGACGCGCCGGATCGCCGTCGGCTCCGCGTAGACGCCACCCGCGGCGAGCGTCGCATACGCCGAGGCCATGTCGAGCGGGGAGACGGCGATGCTCCCGAGCCCCATCGCCGGGACGTACGCGCCGTCGACGTCGAGCGGCGTCCGGACGCCCATGGCGCGTGCCGTCTCGGCCACGCGCTCCGGCGTGACGTCGAGGGTGAGCTGCGCGTAGACCGCGTTGTCGGACCGGATCGTCGCGCGGCTGATCGATGTCCATCCGGTGTAACTCGAGTCGTAGGTCTTCACGCACCACCACGAGCCGTCGTCACAGGAGCCGTTCTCGACCGGTCGATACGTGTAGGGCGCCGACACGTAGTACGTGCTCTCCGGATTGATCCCACGCGCGACCGCCGCCGTGAGCACGAACGTCTTGAACGTCGAGCCGGGCTGCCGGCGCGCCTGGGAGAGGAGGTTGAACTCGTTCGTCGCCCGTCCCGGCACGACCGCGGTCATCGCCCGGATCGCTCCCGTCGCGGGATCGATCGAGATCAGGGCAGCCGCCGGGTCGTCGCGTTCCGTGAGCACGCCGGAGATCGCCTCTCGCGCCAGCCGCTGCCACCGCGGGACGATGGTCGTGTAGACGCGGAGGCCGCCGGAGCGCACGGTCTCGGCGCCGTACCTCGCGATCAGCTCGTCCCGCACGTACCCGAAGAAGTACGGCTCGCGGATCTCGCGGAACCGCTTGCCCGGACGCAGCGGCAGCTCGCGGACGCGGAGCGCGGCGGCCGCGCGCTCCCTCGTGACCATTCCCTCGTCGACCATCGCCCGGAGCACCCGGTCGCGGCGCTCGAGCGCCTTGCGCGGCTCGACGAACGGGTCGTAGGCGGACGGCGCCTGCGTCAGCCCGGCGAGCAACGCCGACTCCTGCAGCGTCAGGTCCTGCGCCGGCTTCCCGAAGTACGTCTGGGCGGCCGCCTCGACCCCGTAGGCGAGGTTCCCGTAGTAGACCTGGTTCAGGTACGTCTGCAGGATGCGGCGTTTCGTCCAGGACTGCTCGAGCTTCACCGCGAGGCAGGCCTCCTTGATCTTCCGCGCCACCGTGCGCTCGCTCGAGATGTAGAGGTTGCGGACGAGTTGCTGCGTGATCGTCGATCCACCCTGCACGACCTTGCCGGCCCGGATGTCCGCGAGCACCGCGCGCGCGATCCCCTCGACGTCGACGCCCTCGTGCTCGAAGAACCGGCGATCCTCGATTGCGACCGTCGCCTTCCGCATCCAGGGACTGACCCGCGAGAGCGACACGACCTCCCGATTGCGCTCGGCCGGGATTGCGCCGAGGAGCGATCCGTCCGCGGCGTAGACGAACGAGTTCTGCCCGATCCTGACCGGCTGCAGGGAGTCGAGGTTGCACGACGTCCCGAACGCGTAGACGGTGGCGCCGGCGCCGATCCCGGCCACGAGCACCACCACCGCCGCCCCAAGGGCGATCGCGAGTGCTGGCGTGCGGCGGCGGCGGCGCCTGCGCCGCGAGCGCGGGAGCTCCCGGTCGACCGGGCGGGGGGGCCGTCGGCGCGGCCGGCTCATGCCGCGATGGTAGCCGTCGCCCGTCATGGCACCACGGAGGGCCTCGGCGAGCCCCCGCAGTGCCCCCGCGGCACCACGTCCGGGACGTCGCGTCCCGGTCATCGCGTCGGCGCGCCGGCGCCGCCGCGCCCCGCGGTTCTCGTCGCGCTGCGTAGGATCGGCGTGGTTCGATGAGCACCCTGGAGACCGATCACATGAGAGCCGACACGTGAGCATCGACGAGCGGCCCGCGGCCGCCGTCGCCGACGACGTCGCCGCATCCGAGGCGACGGCTCCCGGCGACGCGAGCACCCGCGATGTTCCGCGCGGGCGCCTCGTCGGATGGTTCGTCCTCGTCGGCGTGCTGGCGACGCTCAGCTACGCAGGCAACCTCGCCGACGCCGGCGACCCTCCCGCCGACCTCCTCTACCGCTGGTCGTCGGCGATCGGCGCCGCCGTGCAGTACGGGATCATCCTCGTGGTCGTCGTCTTCCTCGCGCGCGGCATCGACCGCAGCGTCCTCGGCCTCCGGCGCCCGCCGTCGTGGGGTCGGGCGGCCGGGCTCGTCCTCGCCGGGTACGCGACGATCATGGTGCTCGGCGTCCTGCTCAACGTCTTCCTCAAAGCCGGGGAGGAGCAGGGGCTCGTCCCCGAGGAGTGGGATCCCGACCGCGCGGCGCCGTTCGTCGCCAATTTCGTCGTCGTCGTCACGATCGCCCCGATCGTCGAGGAGCTCGCATACCGTGGCGTCGGCTTCGCCGCCGTACGCTCGACGTGGGGCCCGACCGCCGCGGTCGTCGTCACGGCCGTCGCCTTCGGGCTCGCGCACGGGCTCGTCGTCGCGCTCCCGATCCTGACCTTGTTCGGGCTCGTGCTCGCGTTCGTCCGGCACCGTAGCGGGAGCGTCTATCCGTCGATCGTCCTGCACGCGCTGTTCAACGGGGTCGCGCTGCTCGCAGCGGTGACGGTGGCGGGGGGTGGGTGATGGACGACGCCAAGGCCCTCGAGGAGCTGCGGCGCCGGATCGACGTCGTCGACGCACGGATCGTCGAGGCCGTCAACGAGCGACTGCGGCTCGTGGACGAGCTGTGGCGCATCAAGGCGCGTCTCGGTGCCGATCGGCTCGACCCGGACCGCGAGAGACGACTGCGGGAGGCGCTCGCCGCCGCCAACACGGGCCCGCTCACGCCGGCGGGGCTCGACGAGCTCATCGACGAGCTGCTCGCGCTCGTCAAGCGCGAGCTCGCCCGCGGAGGGCGCTAGTCCTCCTCGTCCTCGGTCCTGAACTCGTCCGGCGTGACGCTGTCGAGGAAGCGGCGGAACTCCCCGACGTCGACGTCGCTCAGCGAGGTCGGCGTGGCGACGCCGCGCTCGAGCTCGGGCTCGTCGCCGTCAAACTCGACACCGGACTCGTCGATCACCTCGTCCGCGGCATAGATCGACGCGTCGGCGCGCAGGGCCAACGCGATCGCGTCGGAGGTGCGCGAGTCGATCTCCACTTCGTCACCGTTTCGCCGGAGCGTGATCCGCGCGTAGAACGTGTTCTCCCGGAGCTCGGTCACGGTCACCCGCACGATCTCGGCGTCGAGGGTGTCGATGATCGCGCAGGCCAGGTCGTGCGTCAGCGGCCGCGGCGGCTCGGACTCCTGGAGCTTCATGAGGATCGCCGCGGCCTCGGGGTGGCCGATCCAGATCGGGAGGAACGTGTTGCCGTCCGTCGTCCGGAGGAGGACGATCGGCTGCTTGCTCGCGAGGTCGAAGCTGACCCCGTAGACCGACATCTCCCGCATCGCCACTGCATCCCAGTGTATCCACGCGCCCGCCGACCGCACACGGCCTGTGGCGCGTTGAGCGCAACCGCCGGGCGGCGCCGCGCCGACGGCACGGGGAGAGTGGGCGATCCTGGACTCGAACCAGGGACCTCCGCCTTATCAGAGCGGCGCTCTAACCGACTGAGCTAATCGCCCCCCGGGGCACGGCAGTCTAGCGGAGGAGGCGACCGGGCTCTCCACTCACGCACCCGGTCACGGCGAGGCGGCCTCGAGCGCCTCCACGAGCTCCGCGAGCCGCGTCTCGTCGCCGAAGTCGATCTGCAGCCGTCCTCCCACCACGCGGCTCGGCAGCCCGGTGAGCCGCTCGGCGGCGCGCGCGGCGCGGTCGGCGAGCGCGGGGTCGACCGCGGCCGCCGCACGCCGCGGGCGACGGCGGGCACCGCCTTCACGGGCCGCGCGCTCGGCGGCCCGCACGGTCATGCCGTCCCGGGCGATCCGCCGCGCGAGACGGATCCGGGACTCGTCGTCGGGGAGCGAGAGCACCGCACGCCCATGCCCCTCGGTGATCTCGCCCCGCGCGAGCATCCACAGCACCTCCTCCGGGAGCTCGAGCAATCGCAGGCGGTTCGAGATCGAGGGCTTCGAGCGGCCGACGTGCTCCGCGAGCTCTCCGAGCGACAGCTCGAACTCGTCGACGAGCGAGGCGTAGGCACGCGCCTCCTCGACCGGTGAGAGGTTCTCCCGGGCG